>DASYVZ010000222.1:0-3965 GCA_035936515.1 Solirubrobacteraceae bacterium
CGCGAGCAGCGACCGCGTGCACAGCGATCGCATCGTTTCGCCGCACTCGCGCGTGCCATCCGCGCTGCGGCGAATAATGAAGAGGATGCTGGCCACACGCCCCGAGACGATGGACCGACAGGCGGTTCTTCTGGCGGTAGATAGCGCACTTCTTGCCTTGCGAGAGCTGGACGGGCCGAGCACCGAGCTGCACACGGCATTCGCTGGCGCGCTGCGGTGGTCCGGGCTCGCGGATGTCTACGCGCCGCCCTACTTCTGGGCTCCACGATCCCGACGCGGAGCCGACGGACTCCTCGAGCAGGTACGAGCTGACGCAGCGCGCTGGGCAGACGAGCGCCTGGTGTGGCGGCAGCCCTGGTGGGACGCCAGGCTCAGCCTCGATCGCCGGGAGTACGAGCGCCGAATGACCGCGTGGCGTCGCCAGGAGGAGCTGTCGAGGCCCGTACGGCCGAGTCGGCATCTCTGCCTACCTCTGTTCGCGGCCTATGCCCACGATATCGCCGGGCTCTCGACGCGGTGGGCGATCGGCTACACCGTTGGCCTGAAGGGCACGGCCGACAAGCGCAACGACGATGTGCTGCCCCGCTTCAAGACGGCCCGGAAGATCGTCGAGGCCGGCCGCCAGACCGCCTACACGCTCGGCGCGTGGCCCTGGCCGAGTATCGCGACGGCGAGATACCGAGCTTATGGTGGCGCGACGACTCGTCACTGGAGGCGGTCAGGAGCGCATCGGCGTCGCTCGAGTTCGAGCCTGGACGCTGTCCGTATCCACCGGCCTCACGTAACGTCTGCATACCGCTCCTGCCGCTGTAGCGAGCCCTCGAGCGACGGCTCTTCGCCCTGCCACAACGTCTGCGCCGCCGGTGCCACCTCACCTGCGCCCGACACCGTCCTTGTTAGCAGAAGTCGCCAGCGGCGGGTACGCGACGGCGATCGGCGCGTTATCAGTAGCTCGCACGGCAGATCGCTTCTGATAAGGAGCACTCTCAGAAGCGGCACCCCCGGTTCGCGCGGTCGGTTTCAGAAGCGAACCCCTTCCGGACACCGCTGATGCCCGCGTAGGTCCCAGTCACCCACTCGCGTCGGCGCGCCACGCCGGGCCCAGGCGGTCGGCGTGCGTGGTCAGTGCTGGTGGTACTGATGCACGAGCGCGTGGCCCTTGCCGTGCGCGAGCAGCCATCGGTTTGCCAGGTACGCGAACGGGAACGCGATCGCGAAGCCGACGGCCATGGTTCCCCACATCGCGGCGTCGAGGACACGGTCGCTCATCGCGCCGGGGACGAGGAGCATCGTGGCGTTGGCGATGAGCTCCATGATCGTGATCGAGACCGTGTCGGTGGCGAGCGCGATCGGGACGATCGCGCCGAGCGTCAGACCCGCCCGCGCGAGCGGAAGCGAGGTGAGCGCGAACCCGAACAGGTAGGCAAGGCCGACGGCCAGTCCGATCTGTCCGAGGGTGCTCCAGCCGAGCGCGGTTGCGATGGCGAGGCCGATGATCTCGCCGATGACGCAGCCTGTCATGCAGTGCAGCGTCGCGCTGACGCTAAGCCGGTTCAGGCTCGGGCCGCCGGCGTCGGCGGCTGGTGTCAGCGTCGTGTGCGGCGACGAGCTAGCCACGGCGCATCAGCCGCCCGACGGCAGCCATGAGCTCGTCCGTCTTGTCCTCCTGCACGGTGCCGTCGGCGCCGCGGACGCAGTGGCGGGCGTGGTCGTCGAGCAGCCCGAGGGCGACCTTGTCGAGCGCAGCCTGGATCGAGTTGATCTGCGTGAGCACGTCGATGCAGTAGCGCGGCCGCCGTCGACGTCTTCGAGCTCCTCACGAAGCTCTTGGCACACGAGGCACTCCGCGGTCCCGTCGTCTAGCGCGACCTCGACTTCGATCGGGCCGGCGGCGTCCGGCCCCAGCAGATCCGCTTCACGCCAGGCCGGGTGATCAACCGCTGTCTCGGCCGCGCGTTCGAGACGCAGCTCGTGACCGTACTCGCGGCTGAAGGCCAGCAGATCGCTTAGCGGCCTGTCCTCCCACGGCTCAATCAGCGCGCGCACGTAGTAGCCCATGACGCTCAGTATGACGAGACCAAGAGCTCGTCCCACACCCGAACCGTAACCGGCACGCGGACTTCTATCGGCTGCCCCGCCTGAAGCTCGGAGTTGTGGGATGCAGGTGCCACCCCTCGAGAACCTCTTTCGGAACTTGATGTTGACGATTATCCCGCGGCGAAGGTCATACCCCCGCCCTCTGCAGCCGCTCGGCCGTCGCGACCGATGCTTCCGCCCCCGCCGCGATGCGCTGGACCGGCGTGCTCCACTGCGCCGCCTGCCGCACGAGGACGTCGATCACTAGACGGTGATGACGAGCTTGCCGCGGGCGTGTCCTTTCTGCATGTGGGTGATGGCGGTGGCGGTCTCGCTCAGCCGGTATGTCCGGTCGATCGCCGGTGCGACCTTCCCGGCTTCGATCAGATCGCGCAGGACGATCAGGTCGGCAGCGTTCTCGGAGGCGATGAACGTGCCCAGCTTCTGGCGAACCAGCGGCGACAGCAGGAGTGCGCGGATCGAGCGCTCGCTGCCGCCCAGCCACCGTCCGCCCGTCTCGCCTCCGACGAGGACAAGTCTGCCGCGCGGCGTGAGTGCGCGCCGCAGGTCAGATAGGCGACGGTTGCCACCGGTGTCGAGGATCACGTCGTAGCGCTGCTCACCGGCGGTGAAGTCCTCGCGCGTGTAGTCGATGACGCAGTCTGCGCCGAGCGCCCGGACGAGGTCCGCCTTCGCCGTGCTGCAGACGCCGGTGACCTCGGCTCCGAACGCCTTGGCGATCTGCACCGCGAACGTGCCCACGCCGCCCGACGCGCCCACGACCAACACGCGCTGTCCTGCCTGCACGTGTCCGTGGTCGCGCACGGCCTGCAGCGCGGTGAGGCCAGAGATCGGAACGGCCGCCGCCTCTTCGAACGTGAGGTTCGCCGGCTTGGAGGCGAGCTTGCCGGGCTGACAGCAGGCGTACTCGGCGAAGGCGCCGTCGCAGGCGCCGTAGACCTCGTCACCGGGAGCGAACTCGGTGACGTCGTTGCCGACGGACTCGATGGTGCCGGCGACGCTCCGCCCGGGGTTGAGGGGCTTGGGTGCGCGGAGCCCGAAGCCGGCGAGGCGGATCGGGTAGGGGAGCCCGGCCATGATGTGCCACGTGCCCCGGTCCACGCTGGCCGCAGTCACGCGCACTGAGACCTCATCGTCTCCCGGGGCCGGCCGGGCGGTCTTCTCGAGGCGAAGGACGTCCTGCGCCGCGGAGCCGTATTCGTGTTGCACGATCGCGGTCATCGGCGCCGCGGCGGTAGCGGTGAGCGTCGACTCCAGCGGTCCGTCGAGCGATGTCGTCTTCATCATGTCTCTCCACGTGAATGAGGCGTTTCGCTGCGGGCGACGCGAGCAGCGGGGTCGATTGCCATGAGCTGAACGGACTAGGCGATCTGTGTCGTAGGTGGAATTGGGGTGGGGGCAGCGTCGGGGTCCGCGTGCGACGGTTTTACGCGCAGCACGCGTGCGGCCCAGTCGGGCAGCCACCAGTTCCAGCGCCCGAGGATGGCGACCGCGGCGGGGGCGAGGACGCCGCGGATGATCGTCGCGTCGATCAGGATCCCGCCGCCGAGCGCCGTGGCGAAGATCTTGGCTTCGGTGCCGGGCTGTGCACTGAACGCGACGAACGCCAGGCCGAGGATCAGGGCGGCGCTCGTGACGAGGCGGCCGGTGCGGCCGATGCCCTCGACGACGGCGGCTTCGGTTGACCGGGTGCGGTCGTAGGCCTCGCGCATCCGGCTGATGATGAAGACCTGATAGTCCATCGAGATGCCGAAGAGGAAGGCGAAGATGACGACCGGCATCTCGACGTTGATCGCCCTCGTCGCCTCGATGCCCCAGATCTCGTCGGACCCGAACCCGTGCTGCCAGACAAGCACGATCAGGCCCCA
>DASYVZ010000223.1:0-8520 GCA_035936515.1 Solirubrobacteraceae bacterium
CTCGTGCACTGCATTCCAGCCCGCGCCCCCCAGCACGTCGAGCGCGGCGAGCGCTGCCGCCGTGGTCTCGGCACCCTGCGCCGATGCGTCGTGGCGGCCGGCATCCGCGCGCGGCGCGGCAGCCAGGCCCTCGCCCGGCACGTCGAGGTTGAGGTACGTCGGGCCCGGCGCCGGCAGCCGGTCGCTCCAGCGCGGCGAGATCCACAGCATCCCGCTGCCGACGGGGCCGCAGAGCCACTTCTGCCCTGAACCCGCGTAGAACGCGCAGCCGAGCGCCGCGACGTCGATCGGCACCGCGCCGACGCCCTGCGCGCCGTCGAGCAGCACCGGCACGTCCCCCACACCGCTCAGATCCCCGACCACGCGGCCGTTGACCCAGCTGACGTGCGAGCATGCGACGAGCTTCGTCTGCGGCTCGACCGCCTCGGCGATCTGGGCGAACGGCACGACGCGCAGGACGATGCCGCGCTGGTCGCGCGCTGCGGCCAGCGGGCCCTGCAGGCCGGGATGCTCCTCGTCGGAGGTCAGCACCTCGTCGCCGGGCTCGAGCTGCAGCGCGGCGAGCACCCGGACGATGCCCTCGCTCGTGCACGTCGTCAGCGCGACGTCCTGGCTGCCCGCGCCGAGCAGCGCCGCATACCCCTCCCGCAGGCGCGTGCGCTGGTCGAGCATCGCCTCGAAGTACGCGTTGCCGCGACCCTGCTCGGCAGCGATCGCGAGCACGTCGCAAACGGCCGCGACAGCGGCACGGGGAAGCGGCCCGCAGGTGCCGGCGTTCAGGTAGGCGTACGGCTCGGAGACCGGGAACTCGGCCCGCAGCGCGGCGGCATCCATGCTCCCGAGGCTACAGACGCCGAGAGCGGCCCCGGACGCACCGCGGGCCCGGCGCAACAGCGCCGGGCTCGCGGGAACAAGCGTGGACGTCGCTGGTCGGAGCTCAGCGGCCGCAGACCGGCCAGTGGCCGGGGCCGCCGGTGCGGTAGAGGACCGCCGCACGCCGGTCCTGCTCGATCTCAGAGGCCGCGGCGGGATCGCCCGTGCCGCCGACCGACCGCCAGGTCGAGAACGAGAACTGGTACTTGCCGCGGTACGTTCCGCCGGCCGAGATCGCGCGCGGGTTGCCGTGGGACTCGCAGGCCGCGATCGACCTCAGCGCGCCCGGGATCGCGACGTTCGGTGCGCCGCCGTGATCGCGCTTGGCGCGCTCGCGGCGAATCTTCTTCGTGACGCGGCGCGTGGAGCGGCGCAGTTCGGGCAGCGTGTGCGACCGCAGCGCCGACCGCCTGCGCTGGCGCTCGCGGAGCGTCAGCTTGTCGCGCTTGACGCGGCCCAGCCGCTTGGACAGAAACATGTTGCGGTTGATCAGCTGCTGCTTGGCGCCGCTGCGCAGATCGCCGGGTGGATTGGCGGCGGCGGTCCTGACAGACGGCGGGGCGCTGGGGGACTGCGCGACCGCAGTTGAGGAGGGCACCGCGACAGCGCAGGTAGCGCAGACGGCGCCCACGGTTCTGAGACGCATTCGAATGTTGTCCTTCCACGGCCCGATGGCGACACGCGACGTGCGCGCGGCGCAGGCGGCCGGTCGTTTACGACGGGCGGAGGCGCTTGACGCGCCGTCGAATCACCCGCTTGCGGTGCAGACCCTAGCAGCCGAATCGAACGAGCGTTCGATTCGGCTGCGAACGAAACGTGACTTGGCGCCCCTGCGCTACCGCGGCGCGCCGGGTCTCAGGGGGTCATCACGACCTTCACGCACTCGTCCTGCTTGTGCTTGAAGGTCTCGTAGCCGGTGGATGCGTCGTCGAGCGACATGCGATGGGTGACGATGAAGCTCGGGTCGATGTCGCCCTTCTCGATGCGCTCGAGCAGCGGGCGCAGATAGCGGTGCACGTGGCACTGGCCGGTCTTGATCGTCAGGCCTCTGTTGACGACCGCGCCGATCGGGAACTTGTCCATGAAGCCGCCGTAGATGCCCATGATCGAGACCGTGCCGCCGTTGCGGCAGTTGAAGATCGCCTCGCGCAGGGCGTGGCCGCGCTCGGTCTCCATCCGCGTGGCCTGCTTGACGCGGTCGTAGGCATAGACGG
This sequence comes from Solirubrobacteraceae bacterium, assembly GCA_035936515.1. Classification (GTDB taxonomy): domain Bacteria; phylum Actinomycetota; class Thermoleophilia; order Solirubrobacterales; family Solirubrobacteraceae; genus CADCVQ01. The sequence goes on from DASYVZ010000223.1 coordinate 2,088, forward strand.
CGGGGTGAGGGTGGTGCGCCTCGAGGCCCACGCAGTCGATGCAGGCGTCGGGACCGCGGCCGCCGGTCATCTCGCGCAGCGCCTCGCGCACCGAGGCCTGCTCGTAGTTGATCGTCTCGGCGCCGGCCTTCTCGTGGGCCATCGTCAACCGGTAGTCGAAGCGGTCGATCGCGATCACGCGCTCCGCGCCCAGCAGGTACGCGCTGGCGATGGCGAACTGGCCGACCGGGCCGCAGCCCCAGACGGCCACGATGTCGCCCGGCTTGATGTCGCAGTGCTCCGCGCCCATGTAGCCCGTCGGGAAGACGTCGGACAGAAACAGCGCCTGCTCGTCGGACAGATCGCTCTCGATCTTGATCGGCCCGACGTCGGCGAACGGCACGCGCGCGTACTCGGACTGCCCGCCGGCGTAGCCGCCGGTCGCGTGCGAGTAGCCGAAGATCCCGCAGGTCGAGTCGCCCCAGAGCTTCTCGGCGGTCGACGCGTTGGGGTTGGAGTTCTCGCACAGCGAGAACATCTCGCGCGCGCACGCGTTGCAGGCACCGCACGCGATCGGGAACGGCACGACGACGCGATCGCCGACCTTCAGGTTCGTGACGTCGCTGCCGGTCTCCACGATCTCGCCCATGAACTCGTGCCCGAGGATGTCGCCCTTGCGCATCGTCGGCACGTAGCCGTCGTAGAGGTGCAGATCCGATCCGCAGATCGCGGTCGACGAGATCTTCACGATCGCGTCGCGGGCGTTGAGGATCTTCGGGTCCGGGACGTTCTCGACCGACACCTTGTTGCGGCCCGACCAGACGGTCGCTCTCATGATCCTCCTCCGTTCGTCGATGCGCCGGCGACCTCCTCGTCGGGCTGCGGGTGCGCCGGGCGTTGCTTGAGCTGGCGGCGGCCGAGCGGGCCCTCGGGCGAGCCGTCGGAGCGGACGACCTCGCCGGTCTCGGCGATCGCCTTGAAGCGGCGCAGATCGTCCTTGAGCTGGATGCCGGGCTCCTCGCCGAACATCTTCGCGATCGTCGCGCCGACGGCGCCCGCCGGCGGGCTGTAGCGCATCTCGACGTGCAGCTCGGTGCCCTGGTCGCCCGGCGCCGTGACGAAGCGCACCGTGCCCGAGTTGTCGATCTTCGAGCCCTCGACCGATCGCCACGCGATCCGCTCGCCCGGCACGTCATCGGTGATCTCGGCATCCCACTCGACGGTCGTGCCGAGCGGGCCGCGCGCCTTCCAGTGCGAGGCGTTGGGCCCCGTCGAGCGCACCTCCTCGAGGTGGGTCATGAAGTCCGGGAAGCCCTCGACGTCGCGCCACAGCGCGTAGAGGTCGTCGCGGTCGCGGCGGACGGTGATGGCGGCGTTCACCTGCACCGGCTGCTCGGGCGCCTGCTCGGGCGTGCTCCCGTTGGCGCTGGACGCGCGGCTCAGGCGCACGCCGTCGATGACGTCGGCCGCGAACGCTCCGGCCACGGCGCCGGTCGCCGCGAGCGTCCGCGTCTGCGACCTGCTGCGGTTGCGCAGCGCCGACCCCAGCAGCGCGAGGTCGATCGTGTCGCCGGCGACGCGCGCCCAGATCCACGGCGTCGGGCGGCGGTCGGTGAAGATGCCGACGCCGGCGGCGAGCTCGCGCACGCCGACGGCGCGCATCAGCATTCGGCCCTTGGCGTCGTCCTTGACGCCGATCAGGCGGTTCACGCGCCCCGGCGCCAGCGTCTGCGGGATGCCGAGCGCGAAGCTGAAGATGCCCAAGCCCTTCGCCATGGGGTCCTGCGGCGCGGCGCTGCCGGTCTGGCTGCTCGAGCTCACGAGGCATGCACCGCCGAGAACTCGCGCACGATCGCGTCGCAGAACGCCGCCAGATCGTCGGGCTTGCGGCTGGAGACGAGGTTGGCGTCGACGACGACCTCCTCGTCGACGACCTCGGCGCCCGCGCGGCGCAGGTCGGTGCGGATGCTCGGATACGAGGTGATCCGGCGTCCGTCCAGCACGTCGGCCTCGGAGAGGGTCGCCGGGCCGTGGCAGATGGCGCCCACGGGCTTGCCGGCGGTGACGAAGTCGCGCACGAAGCGCACCGCGTCCTCGTCCGTCCGCAGCCGGTCGGGGTTGACGGTGCCGCCGGGCAGGATCAGCCCGTCGTAGTCGTCGACCGACACGTCGCTGACCTTCGCGTCGACGGCGAACGTGTCGCCCGGCTGGATGTCGCCGTTCATCGCCTGGATCTCGCCGTCGTCGACCGACAGCAGGACGACCTGCGCGCCGGCGTCCTGCACGGCCCGGCGCGGCTGCTCGAGCTCGACCTGCTCGACGCCGTCGGTGGCGAGGATCGCGATCTTGCGGTCGCGAAGTTCGTGCGCCATGTCACTCCTTCGATCGTGGGATGCTTCGAACCGCCGTCCCCACGCGGTCGCGTGCTACCGGGGTAGCCCGCACGACCGATCGCAAACGGGATCTTCGGCGCGTCCTGTGACAATGGCGTGCGTGAACGTCACCCTTCCCGATGGCACCGAGCTCGAGCTGCCCGACGACGCGACCGGCGCCGATGCCGCCGCCGCCATCGGGCCGGGCCTGGCCCGCGCCGCGGTCGCGGTGCGCCAGAACGGCGAGGTGCGCGATCTCGCGCGCCCGCTCGTGCCCGATCTGCCGCTGGAGATCATCACCCCGAAGACGCCGGGCGCGCTGGAGGTCATCCGCCACGACGCCGCGCACGTGCTCGCCACCGCGGTCATGGAGCTCTATCCGGAGGTGAAGATCTCGATCGGGCCGCCGATCGAGAACGGCTTCTACTACGACTTCGAGTTCCCCGAAGGCGTGAGCGTCTCCGATGCGGACTTCGAGCGCATCGAGCAGAAGATGCGCCAGCACATCAACGCCGACGAGCCGTTCGTCCGCGAGGACGTCAGCGTCGAGCAGGCGCTCGAGCGCTTCCGCGCCGAGGGCCAGGACTACAAGGTCGAGCTGATCGAGGACCTCGTCGCCAACGCCGCGCCGGACGAGCCGCTGACGACCGTCAGCCTCTACACGAACGGCCCCTTCACCGACCTCTGCCGCGGGCCGCACGGCCCGGGGACGAAGCGCATCAAGGCCGTCAAGCTGCAGTCGGTCGCGGGCGCCTACTGGCGCGGCGACGCCAGCCGCCGGCAGCTCACGCGTATCTACGGCACGGCGTTCTTCTCCAAGGAGGAGCTTGCCGCGCACCTCGAGCAGCTCGAGCAGGCGCGCGCGCGCGACCACCGCAAGCTCGGCAAGGAACTCGACCTGTTCCTGTTCAGCGAGCTGTCGCCCGGATCGCCGTTCTGGCAGCCGGCGGGGATGGCGATCTGGAACGCGCTGTCAGAGCTCTGGCGCACCGAGAACGCGCGCCGCGGCTACGACGAGGTGCGCACGCCGATCCTCTACGACGTGGACCTGTGGAAGCAGTCCGGCCACTGGGACAAGTACAAGGACAACATGTACTTCACCGAGGTGGAGGACCGGCCGATGGGCCTCAAGCCGATGAACTGCCCGGCCCACATCCAGCTCTTCAAGGACGAGCGGCGCTCCTACCGCGACCTGCCGATCCGCTACTCCGAGGCGGGGCTCGTGCATCGCCACGAGCCCAGCGGCACGCTGCACGGGCTCATGCGCGTGCGCCACATCACCCAGGACGACGCCCACATCTTCTGCACGGAGGAGCAGGTCCGCGACGAGGTCATCGACGCGCTGGACTTCGGGTTCTTTCTCTACGACCTGTTCGGCTTCGCGCCGCGCCTGGAGCTCTCGACGCGGCCCGCGCAGCGCATCGGCTCAGACGACATGTGGGATCGCGCCGAGGCGGCGCTGCAGGACGCGCTGGACACGCGCGAGCTGTCGTATGAGGTCAACGCCGGCGACGGCGCCTTCTACGGCCCGAAGATCGACCTGCACATGACCGACTCGATCGGGCGTTCGTGGCAGCTCGGCACCGTCCAGCTCGACTACTCGATGCCCGAGCGCTTCGACCTGCACTACACCGGCGCCGACGACGCCGACCACCGGCCGGTGATGATCCACCGCGCGCTGCTGGGGTCCTTCGAGCGCTTCATCGGCATCCTCATCGAGCACTACGCCGGCGACTTCCCGCTCTGGCTCGCGCCGCTGCAGGCGATCGTGCTGCCGATCGCCGACCGTCACGCGCAGGCCGCGACCGGCGTGCTCGGCGCGCTGCAGGAGGCCGGGCTGCGAGCCGAGCTCGACGACCGCACGGAGTCGGTCGGGCGCAAGATCCGCGACGCCGAGCTGCGAAAGATCCCCTACATGCTGGTGATCGGCGACCGTGAGGCCGAGTCGGATCCCGCCCACCCCACCGTCTCGGTGCGCGAGCACGGCGGCGGCGACAGCGGCAGCATGCCGGTCGAGGAGATCGTCGCGCAGCTCGCGGCGAAGTCCGCTCGCCGCGCGACCTGATCCGGGCCAGTCGGAAACCGGCTATACTCGGCGGCGTTGACCTCGATTCAGATCTCATTGCCGCGCTCGCTCACAGCTTGACGCGCGGCCTCATTTCATAATGCCGGTCCCTCGCAGGTTCGACCGGCGCCCGCCCGAGCGGGACTCGACACGGATCAACGATCGCATTCGCGTGCCCGAGGTGCGCCTGATCGACGAGACCGGCAACCAGATCGGCGTCATGCGCACGACCGATGCGCTGCGCTACGCGCAGGAACGCGACCTCGACCTCGTGGAGGTCGCGCCCGAGGCGCGGCCGCCGGTCTGCCGTGTGCTGGACTACTCCAAGTACAAGTACGAGCAGGCCCAGAAGCAGAAGCAGGCGCGCAAGCACCAGCAGCAGATCACGATCCGCGAGATCAAGTTCCGGCCGAAGATCGCCGAGAACGACTACAAGACCAAGAAGGGCCACGTCGAGCGCTTCCTGCGCCACAAGGACAAGGTCAAGGTCACGATCATGTTCCGCGGCCGCGAGGTCACCCACCCCGAGCGCGGAGTGATGATCCTCGACCGGCTGGCCGAGGAGCTCGCCGAGGTCGGCGTCGTCGAGCAGCGCCCGATCCAGGACGGGCGCAACATGACGATGATGCTCGGGCCCTCCAAGGCGGTGCTGAGCGGCGAGGCGGCGATCGCCGAGCAGGGGCACGATCACGCCGACGCCGTCAGCAGCGGCGCATCGCCCCGCGCCGAGCCCGCCGCCAAGGCCGCGCGCTCGGAGAACGGCGCATCGGCCGACGGCGAGAGCGCCTCGCCGTAGTCGCCGCTGCGGGTCGCCTATACTGGCCCGCTCGCATGCCGAAAATGAAGACTCACTCCGGCGCCAAGAAGCGCTTCACGAAGACCGCCACCGGCAAGGTCCGCGGTCGCCATGCCTTCACGAGCCACATCCTCGAGAAGAAGTCGGCCAACAAGAAGCGCCACCTCGGCCAGCCCGTGATCCTCCAGCCTGAGGACGCGCGGCGGGTCAACAAGCTGCTGCGCACCGGGAGCAAGTAGATGACCCGCGTCAAGCGCTCGGTTCACGCCCGCAAGAAGCGCCGCTCGACGCTCGAGCGCACGAAGGGCTTCCGCGGCGAGGCGAACTCGAACTACAAGCGCGCCAAGGAAGCGCTGATGAAGGCGGAGGCCTACCAGTACCGCGACCGTCGCAACCGCAAGCGCGACTTCCGCCGGCTCTGGGTCACCCGCATCAACGCGGCCGCGCGGCAGGAGGGCATGACGTACTCGACCTTCATCCACGGCCTGCAGGTCGCCGGCATCGAGCTCGACCGCAAGGTGCTGGCGGACATCGCCGTGCGCAATCCCGAGACGTTCCGCCGATTCGTCGACGCCGCCCGCGAGGCGTCGGCTGCCTGACAAGCGATAGCCGACACACCGAACCTCCCGGGCGCCGCTTCCTCTGACAGGACGGCGCCCTTTTTTTCGCTCATGACCATCACCAGCTCGCACAACGACAAGCTCAAGGAGATCCGCCGGCTCGCGCGGCGGCGCTCTCGCGAGGACGCGTCGCGCTTCGTCGCCGAGGGCGAGGATCTCGTGGCTGCCGCGGCGGCCGCCGCCTGGGCCCCGCTCGTGCTGCTCGCGGCCGCCGGCAGCGGCCTGGAGGGCGACGAGGTCGAGCCGGCGCTGCTGGAGTCCGTCTCCGGGCTGGGCTCGGGCAGCCGCCAGATCGGGATCTACGAGCAGCGCTGGGCCGCGCCGGCCGGTCCGCTCTGCGTGGCGCTGTGGGGCGTGGGGGATCCCGGCAACGTCGGCACGATCCTGCGCTCGGCGCGCGCGTTCGGCGCGTCGTCGGTCGTGCTCGGCCCGGGCTGTGCGGATCCGTTCGGGCCCAAGGCCGTGCGCGCCTCGATGGGCGCGATCTTCGAGATGCCGCTCGCGCGGGTCACGTCCGTCGACGAGCTTCCCGGCCAGCGCGTCGCGCTCGTCGCCCGCGCCGGCAACGCGCTCGAAGGCCCGCCCGACGGCGAGCTGGCGG
>DASYVZ010000224.1:0-2246 GCA_035936515.1 Solirubrobacteraceae bacterium
CACGGGCACGCCGCCGGCCGCGTCTCGCACGGCCTCAGCCGCGCCGGCGTGGTCGGCGTGATCGTGTGTCAGCGCGATGCCGCCCGCGCCGCCGCGGCACGTGACCTGCGCGAGGACGGCCGCGACGTGCTCGTCCAGCGACGGGCCCGGGTCGACGATCCAGCAGGGGTCGCGCCCGACGATCCAGGTGTTCGTGCCCGTCAACGTGAACGGGCCGGGGTTGTCGGCGTGCACGAGCGCGACGTCGAAGCGCTCAAGCGTCATCGTGCCAGCTTATGCGCGACGCGCGCCGGCGCCGTCAGCCGGCGGAGAGCCGGTAGACCGGCCCGTTCAGCGACGTCACGTACACCCGGCCGCGCGCGTCCTCGCCGAAGGAGGAGAGCTGCTCGACCTTCTTGAGCCCGGGAATCGGGCCATCGCCCCGCGCAGAACCTTGAGAGAGCTTCGCCGAGCGCAGCCGGCCCACGCAGAAGTCGCCGTAGACGTAGCGTCCGGCGAGCGCCCGCAGATTGGGATCGCGCACGACGTAACCGCCGGTGATCGAGCAGTTGCCGTCGTCGTGCGCGAGCTCGATGACGGGGGCGACCGCGTTCGGCGCGGGCTCGTCGAAGTTGCGCCGCGTGCCCTCCAGCGGCCGCCAGCCGTAGTTGGCGCCGCGCGCGCGCCCCTTCTTTGCGAAGTTGACCTCCTCGACGGCATTCTGGCCGACGTCGGCGATCGTCAGGTCGCCCGTCCTGCGGTCAAACGAGAAGCGCCACGGGTTGCGCAACCCGTAGGAGTAGATCTCCGACCGTGCGCCCGAGCGGTCGGCGAAGGGGTTGCTCGACGGCACGCGGTAGGCCCTGCCGCCCGACCGGCGCGGGTCGACGCGCAGCAGCTTGCCGAGCAGGCTGTCGAGGTTCTGCGCGTTGCCGCGCGAGCCGTGCTGGTCGTTCGCGCCGCCGCCGTCGCCGGTGCCGATGTAGAGCAGCTTGTCGGGGCCGAACGTGACGAGGCCGCCGTTGTGGTTGGCCTCAGGCTGGCGGTAGATCAGCACGAGCCGTGCGCTGCCGGCGTCCGCGCGGTCGGACCTGGCGCGCGAGCGGCGGTACTCGACCACGCGCTGGTCGCCGGCCCGGTCGGTGTAGTTGACGTAGAAGCGCCGCGTCTTCGCGTAATCGGGCGCGAACGCCATCGACAGCAGGCCCTGCTCGCCACCGGAGGTGACCCGTGAGCGGATGTCGAGAAACGGCCGTGAGCGGCGCTTGCCGCCGACGATGACGCGGATCGTGCCGCCCTGCTCGACGACGAAGACGCGGCGGTTGTCGGCGGGCGGCGCGGTGACGTAGACCGGCGCGTCGAACGTGCCGATGCCGACGAGCCGGACCCCGTCGGCGGCGGAGGGCTTGGCCTGCGTCGTGGCGGTGGAGCCGGAGCTCGATGCGGATGTGGGGGCCGATGTCGTCGTTGCGCTGCCGGCCGCGCCCTCGTCCGTGCCGCAGGCCGCCAGCACGGCGAACGTGGCGAGGGCGGCCAGTGTCAGCGCGGTGCGAGCCACACACGGAGGATGCCATGCGCGGCCATCGCGCCGCGACGGTCGCACCCTGCACGGCGTTCGCCGCGAGACGCTCGAGCGGCGCGGCGTCATAGGTTGACGAGCCGTGTCGCGGTCGCCTTCCAGGTCGCCACGACCCGCACCCCGGCCGCGAGGTGCAGCCCCCCAAGCGCGGCGCTCGTGATCTCCGCGACCAAGGGCTGCGGCGCGCCCAGCCCCACCCGTACGCGGTTGCCGACCTGCGTGACCGTCAGCACCTCCGCCTCGAGGCGGTTCTGCATCGACCCCTCGACGTGCGTGCCCGCCGGCTCGAGCGCGATCTCCCACGGGTGCACGCTCAACGCGACCGGTCCCGCGCGCCGGTCGGTGCTTGTCGCGGTACCACCGCCGTCGAGCTGCACGACGGTGAGGTCGCCGGGACCGGCGTGCGCGACGCCGGTCAGCACGACGGCGCCGGTGAAGTCCGCCACGAACGCCGATGCCGGCGAGGCGGCGAGCTCGCCCGCGCTGCCCTGCTGCACGATCCGGCCGCCGTCGATGACGGCCACCCGGTCGCCGAGCACCGCCGCCTCGGTGAAGTCGTGCGTGACGAGCAGCGCCGGCACCCCGCTGTCGCGCAGGACGTGGGCGAGCTCGCGCGAGGCACTCGCGCGGGTGCGGGAGTCAAGCGCCGAGAGCGGCTCGTCGAGCAGCAGCGCGCGCGGCTGGCGAG
>DASYVZ010000225.1:0-2464 GCA_035936515.1 Solirubrobacteraceae bacterium
GACCTGCGCGCGCTGTATGTGAACTGCACGCTGAAGCGCTCGCCGGAGGTCTCGAACACGCAGGGCCTCGCCGATCGCTCGATCGCGATCATGGAGCGCAACCGCGTCGCGGTCGACGTGATCCGCGCCGTCGACCACGACATCGCCACCGGCGTCTACCCGGACATGACGGAGCACGGATGGCACGCCGACGAGTGGCCGGCGATTCATGAGCGGGTGATGGCCGCCGACATCCTCGTCCTGCTGTCGCCGATCTGGCTCGGCGAGAAGTCGTCGGTCTGCACGAAGGTCATCGAGCGCCTGTACGGCAACAGCCACCTGCTCAACGACGCCGGTCAGTACGCCTACTACGGCCGCGCCGGCGGCTGCATCATCACCGGCAACGAGGATGGCGCGAAGCACTGCGCGATGAACATCCTCTACTCGCTACAGCACCTCGGCTACACGATCCCGCCGCAGGCCGACTCGGCCTGGCTGGGCGAGGCGGGTCCCGGCCCAAGCTATCTCGACGAGGGCTCGGGCGGGCCCGACAACGACTTCACGAACCGCAACACCGCGTTTTTGACGTGGAACCTGCTGCACATCGCCCGGATGCTGAAGGACGCCGGCGGGATTCCCGCCCACGGCAACCAGCGCACGCAGTGGGACGCCGGCTGTCGCTTCGACTATCCCAACCCAGAGCACCGGGTCTGACCCTCAGCCGGTTGTCGGGATGCGTCGCCTACGTCCGGCGTCGGACGTGCGGCGCGCCTGAGCGCCGTCTACTCCGCCTGGCGGCCGAGGATGACCGCGAAGCGCTCCATGCGCTTGCGCTCGTCGTCGGGCAACGCTCCGTCGGATTCGACGAGCAGCGTCATCGGGCCGCGCTTGTGCGCCCAGTCGCGGGCCGCCTCGCCGAACGAGGAGGCGACCCAGATGAGCGGCTTGGCGGCGGCGTAGGCCATCACCGTCGCCTCCTGCTGCTCGCGCGTGCGCTCGGCGCGCAGCACCGGCACCGTGACCAGGTCCAGCTCGTGCGCGAGCGCCGTGATCGCGTCGAGCCCGCCCTCGTCGGCGAGCAGCGCGACCTCGCCCTCCTCGAGCATCGTGGCCACCCAGCCGTCGGGCGCGGCGGCGAGCACTGCAGGCGTGCAGGCCAGGCGAAACAGCGGATCGGCCACGGGCGCCACGCTACAGCCTCGCCGCGCTCACGAGCGCGCGGCCGCGCGGCCGCGCGCTACGCGCGGCCACGACGCTCGTCCCGCGCCATCTCAGGCGGCGTCGGGGAAGACGACGACCGGGCGCACCTCGACCGAGCCGGAGTCGATGTTCGGCATCTGCGCGGCCAGCGCCTCGGCGGCGGCGCGATCGGGCACGTCGACGAGGTAGTAGCCGCCGAGGATCTCCTGCGTCTCGACCGCCGGGCCTTCGGCCGTCTCGACCTGGCCGCCGCGGGAGCGCACCGTGGTCGCCTGCTCGGCCCCCTCCAGCGGGGCACCGGAGACCATGACCCCAGACGCGACGAGCGAGTTGGTGTAGTTCAGCCACTCCGCGTACTGCGCCTCCTGCTCGTCGGGACCGGGGGCGTTGGCGGGGTCGCCGTAGATCAGGAGCATGTACTGGGCCATTCGTGCACCTCGCGTCTCAGGCCGGCGGATCCGGCTTCGAAGTGGTCGTTACCCGATTCGCCGATTTCGCCGTTCATGCCGGCGGCCATCAGGACAGCGAGCAGTGCTCGGCCGGCGTGACGTCGGCGCGCATGTTGCGCTCCATCATGCGCAGCGCGGCGTCGGCGAGGTCGCGGTGGATCCCGGCGACGGCATCGCTCGGCACAGCGACGTTGAACCGGCGCACGTAGGCATCCAGCGCCGAGTAGAGGATGCACTGCTCGGTGACCTGGCCGACGAGCACGACGCGCTCGATCTCCTGCTCGCGCAGCAGGTACTCGAGCTGCGTCTCGTAGAAGATCGAATGGCGCGCCTTGGAGATGAACCAGCTGCCGTCGGCGGGAGCGATCGGCTCGACGACGTCGCGCGCGCGCCCCGCGATCGCACGCTCGACGATCTCCGGGCGTCCGGCCGCCCAGTCGCCGTAGTTGTCGTTGACGTAGACGATCGGCGTGCGGTCGTGGCGGCCGCGCTCGACGAGGCCGCGCATCGCCGGCAGCGCCGCGCGCACGCTCTCGATGAGGACCTCGGCGTCCTCATGGTCGTACTCGTTGAGCATGTCGACGACGATCAGCGCGCTCTTCACGCGCCGATGAGTACCCGCTACGCGCCCCGCGAGACCGTCTGCGCCTCGCGCGCGACATCATTGGTCGGTGCTCGCGCGCCACGCCGACCCTGAGCGCGACCCCGGCCGAGCCGCTCGGCCCGCCGCGGCTTCGGACGGCGAACGCGGGGTCTGTGTGGGGCTGGACGTCGGCACGGGCAGCGCGCGCGCGCTCGCCGTCGCCGCCGACGGAACCGTCGTCGGGCGCGGGGCG
>DASYVZ010000226.1:0-2430 GCA_035936515.1 Solirubrobacteraceae bacterium
TGTTGCGCGACGCGCGGCCGAGCGCACCGGGCCCGATCGTCCTTGTCGGCGAGCCTCGTCCGCAGGCGGGCGGGTACCTGACTGCGGCGCTCGCCGAGCTGCGGCGCCCGCTGGCGGACGTGGCGCTCAAGCCCGGCGCGCTGAGCGGGCCGGTGCGCGACCGCTGCGGTGGCGGGATCGCCGGCACGATCGGCGCGCTGGTCGCCTCCGGCGAACCCGTTCTCGTCGTCGCCGCCGACGCGCAGGCCCGGCTGCGCCACCTGCGCCCGATCCTCGGCGGCTTTGCGCTGTGCTCGCACGACGCGCTGGAGCGCGACCCGTCGCTGGCGGCACACGACGCGCACGTCGTCATGCTCGACCCGCCGGCGGGGCCGCTACGCACGTACGGCGCGATGACCCACCTGACATGGGGGCCGCCTGAGCTACGCTTTGCTGCTCAGATCCATGAGCGTGAGTACGCACTTCGTGCTTCGCTCACCGCGACGTACCGGGCCCTGCGGGCCGCGGGCGCAGCGGCGGGTGAGGAGCTCGAGACGCTGCTTCGCGGCGATGCGAAGACGCCGAGGCCGGCCGCACTGGCCGGACGCGTCCTCAGGGTCCTCGCGGAGCTGCACCTCGTCAGCCTCGATCCGGACAGCAGGACCCTGACGGTCCCGTCCGCGGAGCGCACGGCGCTCGAGCGGTCGGCGGCATTTCGGGCATATCAGCAGCGCTACGAGGACGGACGCACATTTCTGAGCGAGGTGACAGCAAAGGCGGCGTAAGGGCCCCGGCGCGTCAGCGGGTCGTTGCGGACGCGCGCCGCACGCCCGTCGACGCCGTGAGCTCTGGCCTGCACCCGCCGGTCGAGCGCGCGGACCTGACCGAGCTCGAGCGCAGCCTGCTCTCGGACGTCTTCGCGATCGTCGAGGAGCACGCCGACGCCTCGGCGGTGCGGATCGACCGCCACGCGGTCGAGTCGGCGTTCGTCTTCGCCTGCGAGCACCACGCCGAGCAGCGCCGCCGGTCGGGGGAGGAGTTCATCGTCCATCCCGTCGGCGTCGCGAAGATCTGCGCGGGCATGCGCCTGGACACCGAGACGCTCTGCGCGGCGCTGCTGCACGACACGGTCGAGGACACGTCGGCGTCGCTGGTCGAGGTGCGCGCCGAGTTCGGCGACGAGATCGCCAACCTCGTCGACGGCGTGACGAAGCTCACGGGCATCGTCTTTCAGTCGCGCGACGAGGCGCAGGCCGAGAACTACCGCAAGATGATGGTGGCGATGGCCAACGACGTGCGGGTCATCCTCATCAAGCTCGCCGATCGCCTGCACAACATGCGCACGATCTCGGCGATGCCCAAGCAGAAGCAGATCGACAAGGCCAAGGAGACCCTGGAGATCTACGCGCCGATCGCGCACCGGCTCGGCATCCACGCGATCAAGTGGGAGCTCGAGGACCTGGCTTTCCAGGCGCTGCACCCGCGCAAGTACGCCGAGATCAAGGGCCTCGTCAACCAGCAGCGCGACGAGCGCGAGCAGTACGTCGAGAAGGCCGGCGCGTACCTGCGCCGCGAGCTCGAGGCGCTGGGCATCGAGGCGAACATCTCCGGCCGCGCGAAGCACTTCTACTCGATCTATTCGAAGATGACCAAGAAGGGCCGCGAGTTCAACGAGATCTACGACCTCACCGCGATGCGCGTGATCGTCGACTCGGTGAAGGACTGCTATGGCGCCGTCGGCGTCGTTCACTCGCTCTGGAAGCCGCTGCCGGGCCGCTTCAAGGACTTCATCGCGATGCCGAAGTTCAACATGTACCAGTCGCTGCACACGACCGTGATCGGACCGGAGGGGCTGCCGCTCGAGATCCAGATCCGCACGCGCGAGATGCAGGACATGGCGGAGTACGGGGTCGCCGCGCACTGGATCTACAAGGCCGACGGCGACCGCGCGGCGGGCGGGCCCAACTCCGACGGCGACGCGAAGCTCAAGTGGCTGCGCTCGATGCTCGAGTGGCAGCAGGAGACCTCCGATCCGAAGGAGTTCATCGACGCGCTGCGCGTCGACCTCATCGAGGACGAGGTCTACGTCTTCACGCCCAAGGGGGAGGTGAAGTCGCTGTCAGCCGGCGCAACGCCGCTGGACTTCGCCTACGAGGTCCACACCGACGTCGGCCACCGGTGCGTCGGCGCGAAGGTCAACGGCAAGCTCGTACCGCTGCACTACGAGCTCAAGAGCGGCGACATCGTCGAGGTGATGACCTCCAACCGCGAGCGTGGCCCCTCGCGCGACTGGCTGGCGGTCGTCCGCACGACCCGGGCGCGCAACAAGATCATGCAGCGCCTCAAGCAGGGCGAGGCGGCCGAGGGCGAGACGCGGACCATGGCCGAGGACCTGCTCTCCACGCGCCGCCAGCGCCGCCAGCCGACGAGCACCTCGACGCAGTACGGCAT
>DASYVZ010000227.1:0-5220 GCA_035936515.1 Solirubrobacteraceae bacterium
CGACATCGGCGACGTCACCGACGTGGCACTGCGCGACCGGCGCATGCTGTCGGCCGACGGGATCTTCGTCGTCGTCGCCACGATCTCAGAGCAGGACGGCTCGTCGGTCGCCGAGCCGGAGGTCATCTTCCGCGGCGTGCCGTACGCCGTCGACGCCGAGAAGCTGATCGACCAGCTGCGCTCGTGCGTCGAGCAGTCGCTCGAGCGCGCAGCGCGCGACGAGATCCGCGAGATCGACCTGCTGCAGGAGATCCTCCACGACGACCTCGCGGCGTTCGTCTACGACAAGATCAAGCGCCGCCCGATGGTGCTGCCCGTCGTCGTCGAGGTGTAGCGCCCGGGCTCGAGGTGCTGCGACACGCCGCCAGCGGGTAGGGCCGCGGAGCGTGAGCGGAGAGCGCACCAGCCGGTCGCTGAGCCTGACGACGGGCGGGATCACCCTGCTCGGCGTCCTGTTGAGCATCGGTGTGACCGTGGGCATGGGACTCTCGGCGCAGTGGTGGATCCGCATCCTGGCCGGCGTCGCCACGACGCTCGCCTTGAGCGTGATCGTCAAGGTCGGCAGCTCCGCCGGGCGCGGACCGCTGGCCCAACTGGCGAACTGGATGATCGGCGGCAGCGAGCGCGAGTAGGCGGTGGCCCCGGCACAGGAGGAGAACGCCAGCGCCGAGCACGAACTCGAAGAGCGGCTCGAGATGGCCCTGGAGCGGGCCGATCCGTTCATGGCCTGGCTGGGCGTGCTGTTCGCGCTGCTCGTCGGCTACGAGCTGGCGGTCGACCTGACCCCGGGCGCGACGCAGGTGCTGTCGATCGCCGGCTGGGTCATCTGGGCCCTGTTTCTGACGGAGTTCGTCGCCCATCTGTACCTCGCGCCGCAGCGTCTGCGCTACCTGCGCCGCAACTGGATCCGCGTCGTCGCGATCCTGATCCCCACGCTGCGGTTTCTGCGCTTCCTGCGTCTGTTGCGATTGGGCCGGGCGCTGCCGGCAGCGCGCGTCGTGACGTCGTCCTACCGGGTGGCCGGAACGGCGCGCAAGCTGCTGAGCACGCGGCTGGCGTACCTCGGCGCACTGGCGACCGTGGTCGCGGTGGCGGTCGCCGAGCTGGCGTACCTCTTCGAGCGCGACGCCGCGCAGCCGGCATTCAGCTCGTTCGGCGACGCCGTCCTATGGGCGCTGGGCGTGGTCATCGCGCTGCACGCCGACCCGACTCCGATGACCACCGGCGCGCGCCTGGCGATGATCGCCGGCTTCGCCTTCGGCCTCGTCGTGGTTGCGTCGCTGGCCGGCACGATCGGCGCGTTTCTCGTCGATGATCGGCGCGAGCGCGCCGACGCCGAAGATCGCGTGGAGCAGCCCTGAGCTACGGCGATGGCCTGCTCGTCGTCGTCGCCGTGTAGGCCCGGTCGCGGTAGCGATAGCCGACGAGCACCCAGCCGTAGATCGCATAGGAGCCGCCGGCCGGGGACGCGCCGCGAAGCTTGGCGTAGCCGAAGTCGACGTGCCCGTTGGTGGCCCCCCGGCGATCGAAGGACGGCAGACGCAGGCGCTCGCCCGCGCAGAGCGCAAGCCGCGTGCCGGCGGGCAGGATCGCCTGGACGATGCCGCCGCCGGGCAGCAGGCCGCGCCGCGTGCGCGGCAGGTTCCAGAGCAGGTAGTTGTAGTGCGTGGCGGAGCGCCCGGCGGACGCGTAGGTGGCGCCCGGATCGCCGTAGTTCGACCAGCGCGCGCCGTCGCCGCCCGAGCGGCCGGCGTTGCGCCGGCGGCGCAGCTCGGTCGGCGTCTTGTAGAACATCCGCCGCAGCGTCGGGCTCACACGCTGCGGTGCGTTGTGGAGCGTACGCTGGCAGCCGGCCACTGGCGCGCCGTTGCCGTTGCGCGCCGCGATCGGCAGAAGGCTGACGCGGCGCCTGAGCGCGCTCGCGGGCACGTGCACCGTCGCCTGGCGCACGACGCACGGCAATGCGCACCCGCCGCGGCGCACGTAGGTGCGCTCGCCGGCGATGCTCAGCGTCTGCAGGCGCAGGAGGCGCAGCTCGTCGGGGCGGCAGCGCGGACGCGTGCCCGGTTCGTCGCCGGTCGCCAGCTCGAACGGCAGCCGCGTGCCGTCGAACGCCACCGCCGGCGTGCGCGCCCGGTCGCGGACCGGCACGCACTCGGAGATCGACGAGGCCCGGAACGTGTTGTTGGCGGCGTCGCGACGCGCGCCGTCACCGGAGCTCGGCGCGGTGAGCGCCAGCGCAAGCGCCAACCCGGTTGCGAGGGCGCAGCCTTGGCGCAGCAGGCGCGTGGGGGACATCGCGGCTGTCTCAGGTGCTGTTGGCGATCGCCGCGGCGTCGGCGTGCTGCGCGCTGCTCGAGGCCGGCAGCGTCACCTCGAAGCGCGTGCCGTGCGCACGGCTTGCGCCGTTCATCGCGGGCGACTTGACCGTCACCTTGCCGCCGTGCGATTGCGCGACGGCGTGCACGATCGAGAGGCCGAGGCCGGACGAGCCGCCGCGGTCGCCGACGCCGCGCACGAAGCGCTCGAACACGCGGTCCTTCAGCTCGGGCGGGATGCCGGGACCGTCGTCCTCGACCGTCAGCCGGACCTGCCCGTCGACGCGCTCGACCGCGGCGCGCACGTGGGTGCCGGGCGGGGTGTGGCGGATCGCGTTCTCGACGAGGTTGAGCGTCAAGCGGTGCAGCTCGTCGCGCGCCCCGTCGACGAACGCGTGGCTGGCGTCGATCGACAGCTCGTGGCCGTCGGCAATGACGCCGAGCTCGCCGGCCGCCTCGATGAGCACCTGCCCGACGTCGGTGGGCGTGTGCGGTGCCTGGCGCGCGGCGTCGTGGCGGGCCAGCAGCAGCAGGTCGGCGACGAGCCGGCGCATGCGCCGCGACGACCGCAGCGCGGAGTGCGCGGCCTCCTGCTGCTCGCCGTCGAGGCTCTCGGCGAGCAGCTCGAGGTTGGCGAGCACGCTCGTCAGCGGCGTGCGCAGCTCATGCGAGGCGTCGGCGACGAACTCGCGCTGGCGGCGCAGGGCGTCCTCGGTCTCGGCACGCGAGGAGTCGAGCGCGTGGAGCATGCCGTCGAGCGTGCGCGCGAGCTCGGCGACCTCGTCGTCGGCCTCGACGGCCGGGATCTTCTCGGCGGGATCGCGGGTGCGCTCGATCTTGCGCGCGGTCGCCGTCAGTGACGCGATCGGCGCCATCGCGCGGCGCGCCACCATGAGCCCCGCGAGCAGCGCGAGGCCCGCGCCGCTGAGGACGCCGATGATGAGAAACAGGCGCAGGCGCCCGACGGTCGCGTCGACCGACGCCAGCGGCCGCGCGTACTGGAGGTACAGCGGGATGTAGACGACCTCGTCACCCACGCGCGGGATCTCGCGCGTCTCGACGAGGTAGCCGTCCTGCTTCGACGTCTTCACCTCGGGCGGCCCGAAGTCCGTCGTCAGCGACGTGCTGTCGAGCAGGACGCCGTCGCGCAGGACGATGCGCACGATCGTCTGGCCGTCGTCGTAGTAGGCCAGCGGCGGCGAGAGGCCGTCGAGCTCGTAGCTGTTGGGCTCGGTGCCGGGCACGAGCGCGTCGTACTTGATGCGCGCCTGCAGGAGGTCGGCGGCGTCGGAGACCTCGCGCTCGAAGTCGTCGTGCAGGCGCTGCGAGGTGAGCCCGCCGACGGCGCCGGCGAAGCCGCAGAGGATCACGAGCGTCAGCAGCGCCGACCCGCCCGCCAGCCGCCAGCGGATCGGGATCTGCCTAGGCGCGGAGAACGTAGCCTGCGCCGCGGATCGTATGGAGGAGACGCGGCTCATCGCCGGCTTCCAGCTTCCTTCTCAGGTTCGAGACGAAGACCTCGATGGTGTTCGTCGTGGCAAACGGGTCGTAGCCCCATACTTCTTCCAATAGTCGCTGACGCGGCACGACGATGCGCTCGTTGCGCATGAGGTACTCCAGCAGCTCGAACTCACGCTGGGTCAGCTCGATCTCGCGGCCCTCGCGCAGCACCTCGTGCGTGTCGGGATTGAGCTGCAGGTCGCCGACGATGAGCGACGCGCTGCCGCGCGGCGGCCGGCGGCGCAGCAGCGCGCGCAGGCGGGCGAGCAGCTCCTGGCGCTCGAACGGCTTGACGAGGTAGTCGTCGGCGCCGGCATCCAGTCCCTCGACGCGCGCCTCGACGCCGTCGCGCGCGGTGAGCATGAGGATCGGGACGTCGCCGCCGTCCTTGCGCAGCGCCCGCGCGACGTCGACGCCGTCGAGCTTGGGCAGCCCGAGGTCGAGGATCACGAGGTCGGGCGAGAACTCGCGCGCGTCAGCGAGCGCCGCCTCCCCGTCGAAGCTGGCGCGGGCCTCGTAGCCCTCCATCCGCAGCGAGCGCAGCAGGACCTGGGCGATCTCCTGGTCATCCTCGACGACGAGAACGCGTGGCGGGCGGTCCGACATGGCTCTCATCAGGGTAGGGCCGCGGCTCAATCCCCGGTTAATGGCGCCTGAGCAGGTGGTCCTTGCGGGCGCGGTGGGGGCGATCGCCAAGCAGGACCGGGCCCTGTCGCCGTCGAACATCCAGACGGCGCAACATGGCCCCTGCCCGCAAGCCCGCATCCCGCCGTTCGCCGGCCAACCGCTCCGGGAAGCCGGCGGCTGGATCGCGTCCGCGCGCCCGCGCACGGCGGTCGTCGCTTGGCGCCCTCGGGCTGCCCGCCCTCGACCAGCGCCACCTCGACATCGTGGGGCTGGGGCTCGTCGCGCTCGGCGTCTTTCTGGCCTTTCCGCTGTACCTCGGCTGGGATGGCGGCGCGGCGGGTCAGGCCGCCTCGGCCGGCCTCGCCTACGCGGTGGGCCAGGTCGCGTATGCGGTGCCGGCGGCGATCGTCGCGGCCGGGGCGCTCTTGGTCCTGCGACCGGTGCTGCCGACGATGCGCCCGTTCCGCGCCGGGGCGCTGTGCCTCTTCGCGGCGCTGACGCTCATGCTCGCCGCCGGCACCTTCGGCGTCGGCCCGGACGGGGAGCGCGAGGGCTACTGGGACGCCGCCTTCTTCGAGCCGCGCGGCGGGATCGTGGGGGAGGCGCTGCTGTATGGCGTCGCATCGGCGGTCTCGACGATCGGCGCGCACATCCTCGGGCTGTTCCTGCTCGTCGCCGGCGTCCTGCTCATCACGGGCGCCACGGTCGCCGGCGTGCTGCGCACGACCGGTTCTGGCCTCGCCGACACGACGCGCGCGATCGGCCGCGTCGTGCC
>DASYVZ010000228.1:0-1596 GCA_035936515.1 Solirubrobacteraceae bacterium
CGCGGAGTCCGAACCCGCGCCCGCTGCCGCCGAGCCCGAACCCGCGCCCGCCGAGGCGCCGGCGCCCGAAGGCGCGGCTTCGAGTACCGACATCGAGCGCCTCGAGGCGGAGGCGAAGGCCGCCGCGGATGCCGCGTACGAGGCATACAACCCCGGCCACGGAAATCCACCGGCGCCGAACGCCGGCGAGCTGCTCGCCAAGGCGGCGCAGGCGGCCGCGGCCCTCGCGGCCGCCAAGGAGGCGTGAGCGCCGCTCACGGCAGTTACGCTTGACGGCGATGGCGACGCAGGTCGGTCACGACGAGGAATATCGCTGGCATACGGGGG
Organism: Solirubrobacteraceae bacterium; assembly: GCA_035936515.1. Taxonomy (GTDB): domain Bacteria; phylum Actinomycetota; class Thermoleophilia; order Solirubrobacterales; family Solirubrobacteraceae; genus CADCVQ01. The sequence continues at coordinate 328 of DASYVZ010000228.1, forward strand.
CCAAGCGCCCGCACGGCGCCAAGGACGCGGTCGAGTTCATCGACGTCCACAAGGCGTTCGGCCGCAACCAGATCCTGCGTGGCCTGAACATGGGCCTTCCGGAGGGAAAGATCTCGATGATCCTGGGCCCCTCGGGAACGGGCAAGTCGGTCTGCATCAAGCACATGGTCGGGCTGCTGTATCCCGACAAGGGCGACGTACTCGTGCACGGCGAATCGGTGCCGAACATGGAGGACGAGGAGCTCTTCAAGATGCGCCAGAAGTTCGGCGTGCTCTTCCAGGACGGCGCGCTCTTCGGCTCGATGAACGTCTTTGACAACGTCGCGTTCCCGCTGCGCCAGCACACTGAGAAGAGCGAGGAGGAGATCGGCGAGGTCGTCAATCGGCGCCTCGGCGAGGTCGGCCTGCAGAACGCCCACGACAAGATGCCCAACGAGCTCTCAGGTGGGATGCGCAAACGGGCCGGCTTTGCGCGTGCGCTGGTGCTCGACCCCGACATCGTGCTCTTCGACGAGCCCGACTCGGGCCTCGATCCGGTGCGCACCGCGCTCCTGGGCGAGCTCATCCAGGAGATCCACGAGGACATGATGAACGAGGCGCAGAAGCGGGGGACGCCGCCGCCCGCGTTCACCCTCATCACGCACGACATCATGACCGCGCGGCGCGTCGCGGAGCACATCTCGGTGCTCTGGAAGGGCCGCATCGTCGAGTCGGGTCCGGCGGCGGAGCTCTTCGAATCCGACAACCAGTTCGTGCGCCAGTTTCTCACCGGCGAGTCGCAGGGCCCGCTCGGCATGGAGTGAGGTCGGCGAAGGACCCACGCCCGCTGCATCGCGCCGTGGCGTTCGCGGCCAGACGGCCCGCGCTGGTGCTGGCGCTGACAGTCGTGCTCGCGCTCGCGGGGCTGGCGTGCGCGACGCAGCTGAAGCCCGACGCCGGCATCGACACGCTGGTCGGCAGCGGGGGCCGCTCGCACGCAGCGACGGCGACGTACCGCGAGCACTTCGGCGACGACCCGATCATCGTGCTCGTGCGCGGCTCGCTGACGAAGCTGCTGCTCTCGCAGGACCTCGAGCGCGTGCTCGGCCTCGAGGGCTGCATCGCCGGCAACGTTCCCGCGGGGTCGGTCCCGCCCGGCGGCCTCGACGGACCCTGCGGACAGCTGGCGCGGACCAAGCCCGTCAAGCTCGTCTTCGGCCCCGGTACGTTCATCAACGAGGCGGTCCGCCAGCTCGGCACCGGCTTCGCCCGCCGCGTGCAGGAGAACGC
>DASYVZ010000229.1:0-2369 GCA_035936515.1 Solirubrobacteraceae bacterium
CGACGGCAGCTACCTCCTGCGGTTCGAGTCGGTCAACCACAAGGCGACCGTCTGGATCGACGGCGAGCCGGTGGGCGAGCACGTGGGCGTCTACCTGCCGTTCGAGATCGACGTCGACCTCGACGCCGACAGGGAGCACACGCTCGTGGTGCGTGCGGACTGGCGCGATCCGGAGGCGATGAAGGCCGAGGGCTGGCACCGCGCCTGGTTCAACTTCGGCGGGATCAACCGCGAGGTCACCATCCGCCCGGCTCCCGACGCGGACATCGTCTCGCCGACGGTGGTCACGCGCCTCGACGGCGAGGACGCGCGCGTGCAGGTCAGCGCCGCCGTCCGCAACCTGGCGGGCACCGGTGAGCCGCTCGAGCTGCACGGCACGCTCCGCCGCGGCGACAACGAGCCGGTCGAGATCGAGTTCCCGGCGGTCCGCGTGCCGGCGGGGCGCAGCGAGCGCGTCACCGCCGAGGTGACGGTGGAGGACGCGGACCTGTGGTCGCCGGGGTCGCCGACGCTCTACGACCTCGAGCTGTCGACGACGGACGCCGGCGCCCCCGGGTGGCGCGGCCGCATCGGCCTGCGCGAGATCTCGCGGCAGGGCCCGACGCTCATGCTCAACGGCCGGCCGATCGAGCTGTACGGGGCATCGCTGCACGAGGACGCGTGGCCGCGCGGCGACGGCCTGCATCCCGCCGACATGGACGCGATCGTGGCGTCGCTGGAGTCGATCGGGGCGAACGCGACGCGATCGCAGCACGCGCTCAACCCGGCGCTGCTCGAGCGCCTGGACGCCGCAGGGGTCCTCGTGTGGATGGGCATCGGTCCCGTCGACGCGCCCGGCTCGTGGACCTCACGCGGCCCGCGGCTGGAGGCGCAGGCGCGCGAGCGCGTGCGCGACTCGGTGGCGCAGATGCAGACGCACCCGTCGATCTTCGCGTGGAACCTCGCGAACGAGGTGCACCCGCAGGGCCACCCGGCGGGGCAGGCGCCGTACATCATCGAGGCCTCGCGCGAGCTCCAGCGGCGCGACCCGAGCCGCCTCGTCGCGCTCGACGTCTGGGGCGCGCACCCGCCGACGGAGGACGGGCCGATGTACGAGCACATCGATGCCCTGGGGTGGACGAACTACCTCGGCTGGTACGAGGCGCCGGACGCCTCGCCGGACGAGCTGGCGGCGCTCATCCGCACGAAGCTCGGCGCGCTGCGCGCCGCGTTCCCGGATCGGGTGATCGCCGTCACCGAGTTCGGCGCCGAGGCGTCCGAGCGCAACCCGTACGACGCGCCCGGCGGCTTCGGGTTCCAGGCCGAGCTGCTGCGCACCCACATCCGGACGTACGCCTCGATCGACGACCTCGCCGGCATGCTCGTCTGGAACCTGCGCGACTTCGGCGTCGCTCCGAGCTTCAACGGCGGCTCGATCACGGAGGTCGTCGACCGGATCTCGATCGTCCCCGGCCTCAACGAGAAGGGGATCCACACGTACACCGGCCGGCCGAAGCCGGCGGCCGAGGTCGTGCGGGAAGAGTTCGCGCGCCTGCGCTGACCTCGGCCTCAGGCTGAGGACGAGCGTCGCTTCGCGCGCACGCTCCGTTCTGCCGGCAGCAGCGCCGCCGTTGTCCGTTTGGGTGTCGCGCCGGCGGGCCGCCACGCCTGGACGGCACGCGCGGCGGCGCCACATACCCACTTCTGGGGGCGAACATTCGTCGAATTCCGCCGATTTGCCCTCAAGGCCCCTCCGGTTCCAGTAGGTGTTGACGTGCGCCGTCGGGACGACCCGGTTCCCACGCGCCCCGGAGACTGAAATGAACGCCTTCCCGCACCGTCGGCTGAACCGCCATCTGCACCTCTTCGCCCTCGCGGCGGTCGCCGTGATCGCGTCGCTCGCTCCGGCGGCGACCGCGCAGGCCGCCGGCACGATCGAGCTGGTCAAGAACCAGAACGACGGCCTGGTCACCGCGGGCACCACGGCCTTCACGTTCAAGACGACCGGCTTCGGCACCGCCGGTGAGCAGAGCCCCGGCTTCACGTGGTCGGAGAGCAGCGGCACGAAGTCGTGGAGCGTCCCGGCCAACAACGCCAACGCGACCGTCTACCGGCTCGAGGAGCTCACGCCGCCGAAGGGCTGGGCGCTCACCGGCATCGCCTGCACGAACCAGCCGGGCGGCGGCGCGGACGCGGACACCACGACGAGCGGAAGGGTCGCGACGATCAAGGTCTCCGACAACGAGACCGTGCGCTGCACGTTCACGAACGCGCCGGCGCAGTGCTCGGGCGTCATCAGCACGACGATCCTGCCGTCGATGTTCGAGGGCATCGACGGCGACCAGTGCGACTCGACCGTCATCGGCAGCACCACCTTCGACTGGCAGACC
>DASYVZ010000230.1:0-1533 GCA_035936515.1 Solirubrobacteraceae bacterium
CGTCATCCCGGAGGACGCCGTCATCGCCGCGGCCGACCGCGACGGGCTGGCGCCGATCGATCTCGATCCCGATTCTCCCGGCGTCGCCGCCCTCGTGCGCCTCGCCGAGCGCGTCGCCGGCGCACCGGTCGCAGCCTGACCGCGCCGGCGCAGTCCCAGCCGATGCCGGACGCCCCGGATGACGCGCTTGTGCCGTTGAGGATCGCCGTCGCGGGCAAGGGCGGTTCGGGCAAGTCCGTCCTGTCGGGCACGATGGCGCGGTTGATCGCGCGCCGGGGCGGCCGCGTCCTCGCGCTGGACTCCGACCTGCTGCCCGGCCTGTCGATGAGCCTGGGCAGCGGCCCCGACCCCGTCGAGGCACCGCTGTGGGGCGCGACGCAGAAGAAGCCCGACGGCCGCGGCTACATGTGGGGCGAGGGCATGCACGCGGCGCTCGCCGCCCAGCGCTTTGCGCTCGACGCGCCCGATGGCGTGCGCCTGCTGCTGCGCGGCAAGCAGGGACCCGGGGGCTTCCGCGCGGTCATCGGCGCGAGCCAGACGTTCTGGGAGGTCGTCCACGGGCTCGTCGACGCGCCCGAATTTCGCGATTGGACGCTGATCGGCGACCTGCCGGCCGGGCAGTACCAGGTCGCCGACGACTGGGCGCCCTACGCGCGCATCTACCTCGTGGTCGTGCAGCCGACGATGCAGTCCGCGCTGACCGGGCGCCGGATCCTGCGCGTCGCGCGCATGCGCGCGCCGGAGGCGCGCTACCTCGTCATCGCCAACCGCGTGCGCGACGAGGACGACGTGCGCCACGTCGAGAAGCTCGTCGGCGAGCCCCCATTCGCGTCGCTGCCGTTCGACGAGGACGTCGCGGCGGCTGAGCGACTCGGGCGTGCGCCGATCGATCATGCGCCCGAGTCGAAGTCCGTCGCGGCGATCGACGGGCTGATCGATTCGCTCGTCGCGCTCGAGCGCGAGCGCCAGGCGGCGGCCCCGGCGGCCGCCGTTCAGTCCTAGCGGCGGCGCTTCAGCGCCCGACGCTCGTGAGCGCCTCGATCGCGCGCTCGAGGTGGCGCTCCTCCAGCCGGATGTGGCTGTGCTGGCTCATCGAGCGCGGCGCGACGCCGATCGCCTCGACCGGCGGCGCGTTGGAGAGCACCGGCACGACGAGCAGCAGCTCGACCTGCACCGACCACGGCCAGCGCGCCGCCATCGGGTCCTCGATCGTTGGGTCGGAGATGACCTCGGCAATGCCGAAGATCCGCTGCCAGACCGAGGCGTAGAGCACGAGGCGGTCGCCGCTGGACATCCGCGGCCGGCGCGGGAACGCCGTGCGGCCCGGGTCGATCAGCCAGCTCCCGGCGGCCAGCCAAAGGTCGGCCATCGGAGCGTCGCCCGTCCCGTGCGCCTTGAGGAAGACCGCGCGATGCACTCGTTCGGTCGCGCGAAGAAGCCGCTCAGCGCCAGGGCACAAGCGCGCGCAGGCGCCGGCCCGTCCGGGCCGCCGCGCCGCGCATCCCGGGCGCGGCCTCGGCGCCGGCGATCGAC
>DASYVZ010000231.1:0-15342 GCA_035936515.1 Solirubrobacteraceae bacterium
TGCGATCGTCGCCCCCCAGGCGGCGCACGCAGCACTGACCGCACTGCGGTCAATGCCGGGCGGCGAAGCAGCCGCCGAGATCGGCGAATGCAAGACCGAACCCGAAGGCATGGTCCTGATGGCCACCGCCTTCGGAGGCAAGCGCGTCATGGATCAGCTCGTCGGCGATCCACTGCCACGCATCTGTTAGCCGAGAGGGAGAAGCTCAAGTGGCATCAATCGAGTTCGCACCACGCCAGCACGAGACGGAGCAGATCACTGCTCACGTCATTTGGATCACGTCGGGTCTGAGCTGCGATGGCGATTCCGTCGCCATGACGTCGGCCGTCGACCCCAGCCTCGAGGACATCATCACGGGCGCGATCCCCGGGATGCCGAAGGTCGTCGTGCACACGCCGGTCCTTGCGTACGAGAACGGCGCGGAGTTCCTGCAGGCGTTCTATGACGCCGAGGCCGGCAAGCTCGACCCCTTCGTCGTCATCGTCGAGGGATCGATCCCCAACGAGAAGATCAACGGCGAAGGTCACTTTGCCGGGATGGGCGTCAACCCGTCCAACGGTCAGCCGATCACCACGAACGAGTGGATCGATCGTCTTTGCCCGAAGTCCGCCGCGACGGTTGCCCTGGGCACCTGCGCGACGTACGGCGGCATTCCCGCGATGAAGAACAACCCGACGGGCGCGATGGGCCTGTGCGACTACCTCGGCTGGGGCTGGACCTCCGCCGCGGGCATCCCCATCGTCAACATCCCCGGTTGCCCCGCGCAGCCGGACAACACGACCGAGTCGCTGACGGTTCTCGTCATGGCGCTGGCCGGCATCACGCCGATCCCGGAGCTCGACGAGCAGCACCGTCTGACGATGCATTTCGGCCGCAGCGTGCATGAGGGCTGCAACCGCGCCGCCTTCTACGAGCACGGCAACTTCGCGACGGAGTACGGCTCCGACCACCGATGCTTGGTGAAGCTCGGCTGCAAGGGTCCGGTCGTGAAGTGCAACGTTCCGATCCGCGGTTGGCAGAGCGGCGTCGGCGGCTGTCCGAACGTGGGTGGCATCTGCATGGCTTGCACGATGCCCGGCTTCCCCGACAAGTTCATGCCGTTCATGGACGAGGATCCCAAGGCGAAGTTGTCGTCGAACGGCGCCAAGTTCACCTATGGCCCGCTGCTGCGCTACTTCCGCAACCAGTCGATCAACAGGATCGGCGACAAGGAGCCCGAGTGGCGCCATCCGCGGAACGAGATCACGACCGGCTACACGCCTCACTGGCAGTAAAGAGGAGAGACCACACACATGGCCACACTGCAAACACCGTCGACAACCTCCGGAGTTGTCGTCAAGGAGATGGCGTGGGATCCGATCACCCGTATCGTCGGGTCGCTCGGCATCCACACGGAGATCGACTTCACGAACCGCAAGGTCAACAAGTGCTACAGCACTTCGATGATCTTCCGTGGATTCGACATCTTCATGAAGGGCATCGATCCGCGTGATACGCACTTCATCACGAGTCGTATCTGCGGCATCTGCGGCGACAACCACTGTACGGTGTCGTGCCTGAACCAGAACATGGCCTACGGCGTCAAGCCGCCGAAGCTGGGCGACTATGCCTTCAACCTGGCCGAGACCGCGGACTACATGTTCGACCACGCGATCTTCAACGATTGCATGGCCAACGTGGACTTCTGCGAGCAGATGGTCAAGGAGACCAACCCGTCCGTCCTGGCCAAGGCCGAGAACACCTCGGCCCCGCATTCGGACATCCACGGCTACAAGACGATCGCGGACATCATGCGCGCCCTGAACCCGTTCACGGGTTCGTTCTACCTGGAGACGCTCGGCGTCGCCCGGTACACGCGTGAGATGTACTGCCTCTTCGGCGGCCGGCACACGCATCCGTCGACCATCATGCCCGGCGGCTGCAGCGCGGACATCACGCATCAGACGATGACCGACTACTACGTGCGGCTCATGCGCTACATGGACTACATCAAGCGCACGGTCCCGATGCACGACGACCTGTATGACTTCTTCTACGAGGCCCTGCCCGGGTACGAGCGCGTCGGATACCGCGACACGGACATCATCTGCTGGGGCGCGTTCGACGACCCGGAGCACGTGACGTACGAGTACAAGACGATGACCGACTGGGGCCGCAAGCGGTTCATCACGCCGGGCCTCGTGTTCAAGGGCGAGCTGATCACGACCGACCTGGTCGAGATCAACCTGGCCATGCGCATCCTGCTGGGCCACTCGTACTTCGACGACTGGGACCAGGAGGAGACGTTCGTCACGGAGGATCCGCTCGGAAACCCGGTCGACAAGCGCCACCCGTGGAACAAGCAGACCCTGCCGCGTCCGCAGAAGCGCGACTTCAACGACAAGTACTCGTGGGTCGCTTCGCCGCGCATGTACGACAAGCGCAACGACATCTACGTTGCGACTGACACCGGCGGCGGCCCGTTCGCGCGCAACTGGTGCACGGCGAAGGCCGGGCTCGTCGATCTCGGGTACCTCAAGGCAACGGGTCACAGCATCCAGATGGTGCTGCCGAAGTCGCTGAACATGCCCGAGATGGAGCTCGAGTGGAAGATCCCGCCGTGGTCCAACGCCATCGAGCGTGACCGTGCCCGTACCTACCATCAGCCGATCTCCGCGCTGATCGCTCTGTACAACCTCGAGAAGGCGCTCGTCGAGGTCCGCGCCGGCCGCACGAAGTCGTGGAACAGCTTCACGGTTCCGGAGGAGGCAATCTCCTGCGGCTTCCATGAGGCCGCTCGCGGCGTCATCAGCCACCACATGGTGATTCGCAAGGGCAAGGTCGCGAACTACCAGCCGTATCCCCCGACGCCGTGGAACGGGAACCCGCGCGACAAGTTCGGGACCCCGGGGCCCTACGAGGACGCTGTCCAGAACACCCCGATCTTCGAGGAGAACGGGCCGGACAACTTCAAGGGGATCGACATCATGCGCGCTGTGCGCTCCTTCGATCCGTGCCTGCCGTGTGGCGTGCACATGTACAACGGCAAGGGCCGTGTCACGAAGGTGCAGCACACGCCGACGGGGATGTGCTAGGGGCCTAAGTGGCAACTACGCACGAAGCTCCTGAAGAGCTGGTCGAGCGGGTCCAGGAACTCCTGGGCTCGCTCGACGAAATCGCCGATCCGTTCGCGCAACAGCGCGTTCAGGAACTCATCGGCGCGGTTCTCGAGCTGTACGGAGCTGGTCTGGACCGGATCCTCGGCGTCGTAGCTGACGCCGGGGAGCCCGGCCTCCCGATCCGCGACGCGCTGCTCGATGACGGCATCGTCGCCAGCCTGCTGCTGATCCACGGCCTGTACCCCGTGCCGCTCGAAGAGCGCGTCACGCAGGCGCTGGACAGCGTGCGGCCATTTCTCGCCTCGCACGCCGGGAACGTCGAGCTGCTGAGCGTCGAGGATGGCGTTGCCCGCCTGCAGTTGCAGGGCAGTTGCAACGGCTGTCCCTCGTCGGCCGCCACGCTCGAGCACGCGCTGCGTGAGGCGATCGACGCCGCCGCTCCCGACCTGCTCGGCCTCGAAGTCGAGGGCGCGGTCGGCCTTGAAGATGCACAGGAGGATAAGCCCGGCCTGTCGCTTCCCATGGTTCAGGTCGGTGGCCCGACGCTGCCGATGGCGGACTCGCCGTACACCGAGTGTCCCTCGGGCGTGGGTAAGTGACTGGTAGCGGACGCCTTCCGTCCACGCTCGTGACTGGCCTGGGTCGCCTTGCGCGGCCCGCGCCAGTTGAGGAGACGGAGCTCTGCGAGCTCTGCGGGCGCCCGGTCTCCGACGACCACCGGCACCTGCTCGAGCTTAACGAGCGGCGCATCCTGTGCTCCTGCGAGCCCTGCATGGCGATCAAGTCGGGGCTGGCGAACTACGCCCCCGTCGGCGTGCGCACGCTCTGGCTGGACGACTTCCTCTTCCCGGACGAGCTGTGGGCCGCCTTCCAGCTGCCGGTCGGCCTGGCGTTCTTCATGCGCTCGACCGGGACGAACTCGGTCGTGGCGCTGTATCCGAGCCCGGCCGGCGCGACCGAGAGCGAGCTGCACCTCGAGAGCTGGGCGAAGCTCGTCGAGCTCAACCCGATCCTGCTCGATCTCGAAGCCGATGCCGAGGCGCTCGTCGTCAACCGGATCAGCGACCCCGCGCAGCACGCGATCGTCCCGATCGACGAGTGCTATCGCCTCGTCGGGCTGATCAAGTCCACGTGGCAGGGCATCTCCGGCGGCAACGCCATAGAGGACGCAGTCCCCAAGTTCTTCGATTACGTACGCAACAAGGCTGGAGCTACATGACCCTCCCTCCCGAGCCCGCGACACCTGCCCCGGGCGGGCGCGATTACGGCCCCGTGGTCAAGATCGACATCCTCGGAGCCGCGCACGAGCCGTTCGCCGCGCAGCCCACGCTGCGCTTCGAGCTCAGCGTCTCGGAGCCTACGGACCGCCCGATCTACGCCATCTCGCTGAAGGCCCAGATCAACTTCGACCCAGCCCGGCGGGAGTACGACGCTTCCACCCGTGAGGAGCTCATCGAGCTCTTCGGCGTCCCCGAGCGCTGGCCGTCGACGACGCGCAGCTTCCTGTGGTGTCACTCCAGCACCGTCGTCCATTCGTTCACCGGCGCGACCACGTTCGGCCTCGAGGTGCCATGCACGGCAGATCTCGAGGTGACGGCGTCGAAGTACGTGGCGGCGCTGCCCGACGGCGACGTCCCGATCACGATGCACTTCACCGGCCGCGTGCTCTACCAGGGTCCGAACCGCCAGGTGCAGGCGGTCCATCTGCCCTGGAGCACAACCGCGTCCTACCGTATGCCGGTCTCGGTGTGGCGCAACATGATGAAGCACCACCACGGCAACTCCGGCTTCGTGCTCCTGCACGAGGACACGATCGCGGCCCTCAAGAAGCACAAGCGGGTCAACGGCCTGCACAGCTTCGATGCGGTCGTGCTCGATCTGCTCGAGCGGGCGCCCGCCGCTGACTCGGAAGGGGCGATCGGATGACGAGCGGCATCGAACCCATCACCCCCGAGAGCCCGTCGAACGTCGGCATCACGTCGACGAAGACGCACCTCGAGAGGCTCGTGGACTCGCTGCTGTTCGAGGGCTACGCGCTGTACCCCTACACGCCGGGCGCCACGAAGAACGCGACGCCGACGCCGTTCGGGATCGTCTATCCGGCCGACTACGCGCGCAACGAGACGCACGCGTTCGACCGCATGCAGATGCAGGGCGTCGTCACCGACGCCGACGCGCTCGTGACCGGCGAGGTGCGCTTCCTGCAGGCCTCCGGCGAGAAGCACAAGGCCGTCGAGCGGCGCGTCCAGCTGGGCGCCGCGCCCTCGAACGTGAAGTTCGAGTTCGACGAGCTCGAGGGCAAGGCCGAGCTGATCGTCGAGCGGCTTCCGTCCGGGCACGGCCGGGTCACGCTGCAGGTCGAGAACCTCACGCCGCTGAGCGAGGAGGAGGCCACCGGAGATCGCAAGGACGCGCTGCTGAAGAGCATGCTCTCCACGCACCTGCTCATGCGCGTCGAAGGCGGCCACACGTTCCTGTCTCCGCTCGAGCGCGGCGATGACGGCGTGGCCGGCTGCTGCCAGGTCAACACCTGGCCCGTGCTCGCGACGCCGAACGACGACGCCCTGCTGGCGCCGACGATCATGCTGCCCGACCACCCCGAGATCGCACCGGAGAGCGTCAACGACTTCTTCGACGGGACGGAGATCGAGGAGGCGCTGGTCCTGCACATCCAGGCGCTGTCCGACCAGGAGCGCGAGGAGATCGCCGCACAGGATCCGAAGGTGCGCGAGATGCTCGCGCGAGCCGACGCCACCACCCCGCAGCAGCTCATGGACCTGCACGGGCGCGTCCGTCTCGAGGATCCGCCCGGCGAGCGCGAGGTGACCTTCGAGGGCGTGACGTACCGCCGCGGTCAGAAGGTGGTCCTGCACCCGCCCGAGAGCGCCGACGTCTACGACAAGATGCTCGACGGCCGCACCGCCACGATCCACCGGCTCTTCCTGCGCGTCGACGATCGCCTGCATCTCGGCGTCACCATCGACGACGATCCGATGCAGGAGATCCTCGGTGAGAGCGGGCGCTTTTTGTTCTTCTTCGCCGACGAGGTCGAGGTGGTCGCATGATCGACGACGAGGAGCCCACGCGCGAGTCGGTGGAGCCGCCGCGCGACACGTGGCGCCCGCCGGCGCCCGACGCGCCGCTGGAGCTGCACGAGCCCGACGTCTCCAGCCGTCCCAAGCGCGTCCTGATCGCGGGCATCGGCAACGCCTGGCGGCGCGACGACGGTTTCGGCAGCGAGGTGGCGCGCCGCATCGAGGGCCGTGAGCTGCCCGAGGGCGTGGCGGTCATCGACTTCGGCACCGGCGGGCTGGATCTCGCCTACCAGGTCATGTACGGCTACGACGGCCTGCTGATGATCGACGTCAGCCGGCAGGGCGGTTCGCCCGGCACGCTGTACGTCATGGAGGTCGACGAGGACGAGGTCGCCGGCGGGTCGGTCGAGGACGGCGAGGTCTTGAACCCGCACGGGATGGATCCCGAGACGGTCCTGCGCTTCATCAAGCTCACCGGCGGCTGGCCCGGCAAGGTCGTCATCGTCGCCTGCGAGCCGCAGACGGTCGAGGAGATGGGCGTCGGCCTGAGCCCGGTCGTCGAGGAGGCCGTCGATCGCGCCGTCGACCTCGTCATCGAGACCGCCAAGGAGCTCTTGACGGACGAGGCGTACGCGGTCGACGAGCCCAAGTAGCTCGATGCACGAGTTCGACCTGTCGAGCGCGATCGTCCAGACCGTCGACAAGCACGCGGCCGGACGCAGGGTCACGCACATCACGCTGCGCGTCGGCCGGCTGCGTCAGGTCGTCAAGGAGACGCTGCTGTTCTATCTTGCGATCGTCGGCAAGGACACCCCGTGTGAGGGCGCTACGCTGGAGATCATCGACGTGCCCGCCGTGCTGCGGTGCAACACCTGCAAGAACGAGTGGGAAATCGAGATCCCGGCCTTCATCTGCGGCACCTGCGGACCGGGTGCTGTCGAGGTTGCGACGGGCGAGGAGTTCATGGTCGAGTCGATCGAAGTCGAAGACGAGAAGGAGGCGGCATGCACCGCACCAAGGTGAGGGTCGTCGAGGACGCGCTCGATGCGAACAACACGATCGCGGGCGCCAACGCCGACGACTTCGAGCGTTCGAACGTCACGGTCGTGAACCTCATGAGTGCTCCCGGCGCCGGCAAGACGACGCTGCTCGAGCGCTCGCTGGAGGGCATGGCCGAGGAAGGCCTGCGGGTCGGCGTGCTCGAGGGCGACGTCCAGGGCAGCTTCGACGCCGACCGGCTCTCGGTGCTGCACATCCCCGTCGTGCAGCTCAACACCGACAACGGCTTCGGCGGCGAGTGCCATCTCGACGCGAACATGGTCCGCTCGGCGCTGCCGGCCGTGCCGCTGGACGACATCGACGTCCTCATCGTCGAGAACGTCGGCAACCTCGTCTGCCCCGCGGAGTTTCGCATCGGCGAGGACTCGCGGATCATGGTCTGCTCGGTCACCGAGGGTGAGGACAAGCCGCTGAAGTACCCGCTGATGTTCCGTGCCTGCGAGCTCGTCGTCATCAACAAGGTCGATCTGCTCGAGCACCTCGACTTCGACGTCGACCGCCTCGAGGCGAACATCAAGCAGGTCAACCACCAGGCGACGGTCATGCGCGTCAGCGCGAAGACCGGCGAGGGCGTCGACGAGTTCCGCGCGTGGCTGAAGGCGCTGCCCGCGCGGGTGGCCGCAGAGGATCACGATCACGATCACGATCACGCCGATCACGATCACGATCACGCTCACGTCGAGCAGCAGCCCGCGACGGCGTGAAGCAGGCGGGCGGTGGTGTGAGCCCGACCACCAGCACCGGCGCCGAGCGGGTGGAGGCCCTGCTGCGCGAGCGCAGCGAAGCCAACGCCCGCTTCTTCTCCGCTGAGGCCGAGCGCCTCGCGCGCCTGTGCCACAAGATGGCCGAGCGCTTCGCGCGCGCCGGCCGGCTCGTGGCGTTCGGCGCCACGCCGGCCGATCGCTCCGACGCGCGCCACGTGGCGGTGGAGTTCGTTCATCCGGTCATCGTCGGCAAGAGCGCGCTGCCCGCCTTGGCGCTCGCCGGCGAGGGCGGCACGGTCGCCCACCAGGTCGCGCTGGAGGCGGAGGGCGACGACATCGCGATGGCCTTCGGCGGCCATCCCGACACGCTCGCGGCGCTCGCCGCGGCGCGCGAGCGCGGCTGCCTGACGGTGGCGTTCGTGCCGGACTCCGGCGCGGAGTGGGAGTTCGACCTCTCCTCCGTCGCGGACCCGCTCATCCGCCAGGAGATCGTCGAGACGCTCTATCACCTGCTGTGGGAGCTCGTCCACATCTTCCTCGACCATCGCGGGCTGCTGGAGGGACGGGCGGCCAAGCCCGTGCACGACTCCGGCGCCTCGAGCTTTCTGTATCCGTTCCTCGGCCAGCAGGAGCACAACCTCGACGAGATCCTCGACGACGTGCGCAAGTCGATGCTGCTCAAGGCCGACGAGGTCACCGGCCTGCGCACCCAGACGCTGCACGACGGCCGCGACACGCTGCTGGCGGCCGCCCGTGTCCTGCGCGAGCGCCTCGACGCCGGCGGACGGCTGATCGCGCTCGGCAACGGCGGGTCGGCGACGGACGCGATGGACGTCGTCGCGGACTTCCACACGCCGATGTTCGGCGGCCCGGCGCGCCGCGCGCTGGATCTCACCGAGGACACCGGGATCATCACGGCCGTCGCCAATGACATCGGCACCGAGGAGATCTTCCAGCGCCAGGTCATCGCCTACGGCCGCGAGGGCGACGTTCTGCTGGCGATGTCGACGAGCGGCAATTCGCTCAGCGTCCTCCTCGCCCTGGAGGAGGCGCGCAAGCGCAAGCTCGTGACGATCGCGTTCGTCGGCTATGACGGCGGCAACGTGGCGGCCAACGAACTCGCCGACTTCATCGTCGTCAGCGGCTCGCAGAACATCCCGCGCATCCAGGAGGCGCACGCGAGCGCCTACCACGTGCTGCGCGAGCTCGTCGAGCTCCAGCTCCCGTCGTGACCACTGAATCGCTGCGGCGCGTCCGCGCCCGCGTCGACGGGACCGTGCAGGGGGTTGGCTACCGCCCCTTCGTCTACCGGCTGGCCGACGAGCTGGGCATCGCCGGCTGGGTGCTCAACGACGAGCGCGGCGTGCTTGTCGAGGCCGAGGGCCCGCCGGACGCCGTCGAGGCGTTCGTAGCCCGGCTGAAGGCCGACGCGCCGCCGCTGGCCGAGGTCCGCGCGGTGCAGGCCGAGCCCGTTCCCGTACGCGGTGCGCCGGGCTTCGAGATCGTCGCCTCCGAGCGCGCCGGCGCCGCGACCGCCCCGGTGACGCCCGACTCGGCGACGTGTGCGGACTGCCTCGCCGAGCTCACCGATCCCGCCGACCGCCGCTACCGCTATCCGTTCTTGAACTGCACGAACTGCGGGCCGCGCTTCACGATCGTCCAGGGGATCCCCTACGACCGCCCGCTGACCACGATGGCCGGCTTTGCGATGTGCGACGCCTGCCGCGCGGAGTACGAGGACCCGCTGGACCGGCGCTTTCACGCGCAGCCCAACGCCTGCCCGGTCTGCGGCCCGCAGGTGCGGCTGCTCGAGCGCAACGGCGAGCCCGTCGCCGCCGTCGAGGATCCGCTGCGCGCCGCCGCGCAGGATCTGCTCGATGGCAAGATCCTCGCGGTGAAGGGCCTGGGCGGCTACCACCTCGCCTGCCGCGCCGACAGCGAGGAGGCCGTCGCCGTGCTGCGCGCGCGCAAGCACCGCGAGGACCGGCCGTTCGCCCTGCTCGTCGCCGCCGTCGAGGCCGCTCGCCGGCTTGTCGAGCTCGGCGCCGCCGAGGAGGCGCTCTTGACCTCGCGTGCGCGGCCGATCGTGCTCGCGCGCCGCCGCCCCGGCGCCGACGTCGCACCGTCGATCGCTCCGGGCGCTCCGGATCTCGGGCTCATGCTGCCCTACACGCCGCTGCACTGGCTGCTCGCGACGGACGCCGCCGTCCCGCTGGTGTTCACGAGCGGCAACCTCTCCGACGAGCCGATCGCCTTCGTCGACGACGACGCGCGCGAGCGCCTGGGCGCGATCGCCGACCGCTTCCTCGTCCACGACCGGCCGATCGCGACCCGCACCGACGACTCGGTCGTGCGCGTCGTGCGCGATCGCCCGCTCATGCTGCGCCGGTCGCGCGGCTACGTGCCGGCGAGCCTCGACCTGCCGATCGCGACGCCGCAGCACCTGCTCGGCGTCGGGGCCGAGCAGAAGAACGCGTTCTGCGTCGCCAAGGACGACCGGGCCTGGCCGAGCCATCACATCGGCGACCTGAAGAACTACGAGACGCTGCAGTCCCTGGAGACCGGCGTCGCGCACTTCGAGGCGCTCTTCGAGGTGACGCCCGAGATCGTCGTCCACGACCTGCACCCCGACTACCTCTCGACGCGCTATGCGCTCGAGCGCGATGACGTCGCGCTGCTGTCGGTCCAGCACCACCACGCGCACCTCGCCGCGACGCTCGCCGAGCACGGCGAGGCCGGGCCCGCGGTGGCTGCGATCTTCGACGGCACGGGCTACGGCACGGACGGCACCGTGTGGGGCGGCGAGATCCTCCTAGGCGGTCTGGACAAGGTCGCGCGGTCGGGACGCCTGCGCCCGATCCGCCTGCCTGGCGGCGAGCGCGCGATCGCGGAGCCCTGGCGGATGGCCTGCGCCTGGCTGACGGACATGCAGGTCGCGCTGCCACCCGCCTTCGCCGACATCGCACAGCCGCGCTGGAACATGGTCGCGCGGATGTCGCTGCAGGGCACCGGCTCGCCCTTTACGTCGAGCATGGGCCGCCTCTTCGACGCCGTCTCGGCGATCTGCGGCGTCCGCCTCGAGGCGACGTACGAGGGCCAGGCCGCGGTCGAGCTCGAGGCAGTCGCCGACCGTGCCGCCGCCGATCCGTACCCACTGGAGTTCGAGCATCGCGGCCAGACGGTCGCGCTCGATCCGCGCCCGATGATCCGTGCGGTGCTCGACGACGTCGCGGCCGGCGTGCCGGTCGCGGCGATCTCGGCGCGCTTCCACGCCGGTCTGGCCCGTGCGACCGCGGATGTGCTCGTGATCATCGCCGAGCGCCAGGACCTGCAGCTCGCGGTGCTGTCGGGCGGCGTCTTCCAGAACCGGCTGCTGCTGGAGTTGACGCTGGACGCGCTGCAGGAGGCGGGACTGCACGTCCTCGTGCCGCAGACGCTGCCCCCCAACGACGGGCAGATCGCGTTCGGCCAGGTCGCCGTCGCCGCGGCACGGCTCGCGGCTTCCTCCTGAACTGCCCGCGAGCGAGACGTATGCTCTGCGGATGGAGTGCTTCGCGCTGAGCGAGCGCTGGAACGGCTGGACGAACCTGGATGTGATGGTGGACGCCGCCCGCGCGGCCGTCGCGGCGGGCCCGCTGGATCCGCTTGTCTGTGAGATCACGCTTGAGTGGGACCTCGAGGAGGACACGATGCTCGGCAGCCTCGACGAGCTGCAGGCGCTGCTGGCCGCCGGCGCCGAGCCGGTGGCGGTGGAGGTCGTCGTGGCGCACGTCGTCGAGGAGGAGGCCAGGCTCGTGATCGACTTCAACGGGCGGTGGCTTCAGATCCGCGGCGCCGGCACCGACTGGACCCGCGCACGTCAAGCCTACGACGCGGCGCAGGTCCAGTTCGCCTTGGAGTACGGCATCACGACGTTCCGCCTGCCGACACCGCCACGCGACACGGTGACGGAGGTGCGCCGCCGCCACGGGGCCAAGGATCAGGATCCGGGACGCGGGGACGCGAGTCAGGGCTGAGGCGCGCCCGGATCCTCTGCTGAGGCTGCGCCGGTCTCACCGGCTCCCGGCACGAACCACTCGGGAATCGTGAGCGTGCCGTCGGGATCGGCCTCGAGCCGGTCCGGCGGCCACCGCTGGGGATAGGGCGGGCGCTTCCATACCCACTGCTCGCCGCAGTAGGCGTAGTGGAAGCGGATCGACTTGAGCAGCGCCTTGCGGTGGTCGGGGCAGGCGTAGCGCCGCGGCCCGAGCAGCCCGCCGGCGTGCCACACGAGCCACTTGCCGGGCATGGCGTCGATGAGCTCGCCGAAGAGGTCTTCCTGCGTCGACGCGCCGATCGCGCTGCGCGTGGCATCGTCGGGCAGGCAGCCGCAGATGTCGCAGCGAAACCAGTAGCGGACCGGCACGCCGACAGCGTAGACGCCGGTCGCCGCAAACGCGATGGCTCCCGTGGGCTCAGCGAGTGCCGGTAGCTCGCTATTGCGACCGAGTGGCAGTGTGGTTAGGGTAGCAATACCAGGGCGCCGCACGCGGCGGCGCCGTCACCGAGGGAGCTTGGCCGTAGTGGGCCACCTGCGCCGTTTGTGCGTCACCGGGCTGATCGTGGCGTCCGGCGCGCTGCTCGCGGCGTGTGGCGGCGACGGTGGGGCCGCGACGGCCAGCTCGCCGACGCAGCTCGATGTCGGCACCACCGTCGCGCCGATCACGAGCATCGCCGCCAACATCGGCGGCGACCGCGTCAAGATCACCGGCATCGTCCCGGAGGGGACGAACTCGCACACGTTCGAGCCCAAGCCGAGCGTCGCCGAGCTGCTGACGGGGCTTGACGTGCTCTTCGTCAACGGCCTCAAGCTCGAGGAGCCCACGAAGGAGCTCGCGCAGGAGCACCTGCGCGACGAGGCGGAGATCGTCGAGCTCGGGACGGAGTCGATCACGCCGCGCGAGTACGCCTACGACTTCTCGTTTCCGCGCGCCGGTGGAAAGCCCAACCCGCACCTCTGGACGGACCCGACGTACGCCCTGAAGTACGCCGCGATCATTCGCGACACGCTGTCGCAGCGCGACGCCGCCAACGCCGACTACTTCGCGGCCAACTACGACAGATTCGCGGCGAAGGTCGACGCGTTCGACGCGGCGATGCGGGCGTCGTTCGCCACGATCCCGCGCGCGAAGCGAAAGCTGCTCACCTACCACGACGCGTACGCGCACTTCGCCCGCAGCTACGGCTGGGACGTCATCGGAGCGATTCAGGTCTCGGAGTTCGATGATCCGACGCCGAAGGAGGTCGCCGCGCTCATCGAGCAGGTGCGAGCGGCGAAGGTCCCGGCGATCTTCGGCTCGGAGGTGTTTCCGAGCCCGGTGCTCGAGCAGATCGGCCGCGAGGCCGGCGTCAAGTACGTCGACGTGCTGCGCGACGACGACCTGCCCGGCGCGCCCGGTGATCGCGAGCACTCCTGGATGGGCCTCATGCACTTCGACTACATCACGATGACCGAGGCGATGGGCGGCGACGCCGGCGCGCTGAAGGCCTTCACGCCGGAGGACGTGGCGCCCGACACGGCGACGTATCCGCAATGACCGCCGCGCCCGACCGCGACGAGCTGCTCGCGCTGTCGGGCGTCACCTGCGGCTACGGCCGCGAGGCCGTGCTCGTCGACGTGAGCCTCGCGATCGGCGGCGGCGAGTTCGTCGGGATCGTCGGCCCGTCCGGCGCCGGTAAGACGACCGCGCTGCGCGTCATCGCCGGAAGCATGCGCGTGGCCCGCGGCAGCGTGACGCGCCGTGCCGCCCTGCGGATGGCATACGTGCCCCAGGTCGAGACGATCAACTGGAGCTTTCCGGTGACCGTCCGCGAATGCGTGCTCATGGCGCGCGTCAACGGCCGGCGCCTGCCCTGGGCGAGCCGCGACGAACGAGCGCAGGTCGCGGCGGTCCTGGAGCAGCTGGACATCGGCGATCTGGCGGACCGTCACATCCGCGAGCTGTCCGGCGGCCAGCAGCAACGCGTCTTCATCGCCCGGGCGCTCCTCGGCGAGCCGGAGCTGCTGCTCATGGACGAGCCGACCTCGGGCGTCGACGTGCGCCTGCGCCACGAGATCCTGCACCTGCTCGACGACCTCAACGCGGCGGGGCTCGCGATCGTGCTCTCGACCCACGACCTCAACGGGATCGCGGCGCACCTGCCGCGCGTCGTCTGCCTGAACCGCAGCGTCATCGGCGACGGCGCGCCGCACGACGTCCTGACGACGGACGTGCTGGAGCGAACGTACGGCGCCAGCATGGAGGTGCTCGTCCACGGCGGCATGCCGGTCGTCGTCGACGGCTTCCGCCGCCATCCGCCGCATCCGCATCCGCACGTGCACACCCACGCAGAGGCGCAGCAGTGATCGACGAGCTGCTGCGCCCGTTGGGCTTCGAGTTCTTCCGCAACGGCCTCATGGTGGCGACGATGGCCGGCGCGCTGTGCGGGGCGATCGGCGTCTACGTCGTGCTCAAGGGCATGAGCTACATCGGCCACGGGCTGTCGCACGCGATCTTCGGCGGCTTCGCGGCGAGCTCGCTGCTCGGCATCAACTACCTGCTCGGCGCGGGCGTCTGGGGCCTCGTCTCGGCGCTGATGATCAACGCGGTGACGCGGCGGCGCGTGCTTGGCTCCGACGCGGCGATCGGTGTCATCACGACCGCGTCCTTCGCCCTCGGCCTGGCGCTGTTCGCGCTCTTCGGGACGAGCGGGCGCAGCTTCGACGCGGCCCTGTTCGGCAGCATCCTGGGTGTCGGCGTCGACGATGTCGTGGCGATCTTCGTCGTCTGCGTCCTGGCGGGCGTGCTCATCTTCGTGCGCTACCGCGCGCTGCTGTTCACGACGTTCGATCCCGAGGTCGCCGACGTCGCGGGCGTCAACACGGCACGGATGGACGCCCTGCTGATGGTCGTGCTCGCGGGCTCGATCCTGGCGACGATGCAGGTGCTCGGCGTCACGCTGATCGCGGCCGCGCTCGTGATCCCGGCGGCCGTCGCGCGGATGCTGACCAACTCGTTCGCGCGGATGCTGCAGCTCGCGACGGGGATCGGCGCGGTCTGCGGTTTCGTCGGCATGAACCTCAGCTACCACCTCGACGTCCAGTCGGGGCCCACGATCGTGCTCGTCGCGGCGACGCTCTTCGCGGCCGTGTTCGCGGTGACGGGGGCGACCGGGCGCCGGCGCGCGGCGGCGATCGCGGCGCCCGCCCCGCTCCCGGCGCGAACGGCCTAGGCTGAACTGACTCCATGTTCTCCCGACAGTTCTTGTCGAGAGGGAGAGCGTCTTAAGGTCCGGAGGCCCCGAGAGTGTCGGGCCGTCCGGGGCGCGGCTCATCGTCGCTTCTTCACCGCCAAGTGACGAAGTGCAAGGAGTCCGCGTGACGAAGGATGACGTGCTGTTCGGCTATCGCCTGCAGCTGTTCTCGTT
>DASYVZ010000232.1:0-4466 GCA_035936515.1 Solirubrobacteraceae bacterium
CACTGATTCCTCCCCATGTCGAGACTCCCGAACCCGGTGTTGCGCTGTGGGACTCGCCTTGGATCACCGCGTTGCGGGTCGCCGTCACCCTGCTGTCGAGGTGGCCGGCACCCGGCTCATCCCCGGGCACACTACCGCCGCTCATGCGCGACCCTTTGAGCACACCGCTGCGGGCTGGAGCCGCATGAGCGCGCTCGCCGACGCTCTGGCCGTCGGCACGATCGCCGAGCTCGCGACCGCGCTGGCCACACGCCAACCGGGCTAGTAGCGCGGCTCGACAGTCCGGCCGGCGGCGGAGCAGGCGAGCGGCCGCCGCCCGGCCAGGAGCAGGGGGAGCCTGCCGCCGACCAGGCCACAGGCGGCGGCCAGTCATGCGACGACATCCCCGTGCCTGGTCACGAGGGCACGAACGTGCGCGTGCAAGGCGTGGGATGCACCGAGGCCGCGAAGATCGTCGGCGCAGCGGTGGGCAAAGGACGACAGGCCTACGAAGCGTCCGGCTTCGCCTGCGAGCCCTCCCCGACCGGCGGCGGTGACACGAACTACGCCTGCACGCAGGGCGACGCGCGCGTGAGCTTCCGCTACGGGGCGGCCTGAGCCCGCGCGCGTCAGGGGGTTGGAGGCCGCGGGCAACGAGGCATCGCCCAGCGGCCCGCCACGCGGGGCGCCCGCCTGACGTGTCCTATTCTGCAGGCGTGGATCAGCGCACACGCATCCGTCTGACGAAGTACTCGACCAAGGCGGGTTGAGCGTCCAAGCTGGCTCCAGGGGACCTGGAGCAGGTGCTTGCGGAGGTGACGCCGGCCGACGCGGAGGACTTCGCGAGCGGCATCGAGACCCGGGACGACGCGGGCTTCATCGCGTTCGGCGGCGGGCTGCTGCTCCAGTCGGCCGACTTCTTCACCCCGATCGTCGACGACCCGTACCGCTTCGGCCAGATCGCCGCGGCCAACGCGCTGTCGGACATCTACGCGATGGGGGGCGAGCCGCTCACCGCGTTGAACCTCGTCGGGTTCCCGTGCTCGCTCGACTTCGGCGTCTTGCGCGAGATCCTGCGCGGGGGCAACGAGAAGATCGCCGAGTCGGGTGCGCGCCTGTGCGGCGGCCACACCGTCGACGACCACGAGCCGAAGTACGGGGTGTCGGTGACCGGATTCGTCACCGAGGATCGGGTGGTGCGCAACCGCGGCGCCCGCACGGGCGACGTGCTCGTGCTCACCAAGCCGCTCGGGATTGGGATCCTGGCCACGGCGCTCAGGCGCGATCTCCTCAGCGAGGACGAGATCGAGCCCGCGATCGAGGCCGCGGCCCGGCTCAACCGTGGCGCCTGCGAGGCGATGCAGGCGGTCGGCGTGTCGGCGGCGACCGACGTGACCGGCTTCGGTTTGCTGGGTCACCTGTCCGAGATGCTCGGCGACGGCGGCCTCGGCGCGGTCGTGCGCCAGGCGTCGGTGCCGGTATGGGACGGGGTGCGCGAGCTCGCGGCCGACGGCTGCTACGCGGGTGGGCTCGTCTCCAACCGGGACTTCCTGGAGGAGCGCGTGCGTGCGGACGGCGCCTCTGATGACGCTCTGCTCACGCTCTATGACCCGCAGACGAGCGGCGGCCTGCTGATCGCCCTCTCGCCCGAGCGCGTGCCCGCCCTCGTCGGCGAGCTCGAGTCTCGCGGCGACGGCGCCGCCGTGATCGGCGAGGTGACCGACGAGCCCGGCATCCTGGTCGCGGCAGGCTGACGGGGCGGCACCGCCCGCTAGGCGCCGGCGGCACGGTCGCCAGGATGGGACCCTGGGGCTCCAGGGCCGTACCGGTCAGACCATGACGCGCCGGCGCAGCGCCGTCGACAGCCGGTCAACCACGAGCACGGCCACGACCGTAGCTCCGGCCAGCGTGGCGACCCGCAAGGGGTCGAACTATTCCCCGGCGCGCGGAGCGCAGGTGCGAAAGCCGAAGAACAGGTCGCGGCGGTCGGGCGTGGCGAAGTTGCGCCACGTGTTGCGCAGCATCCGCCCGCGGGTCGCCCAGCTGCCGCCGCGGGCGGTCTTGTGGTCGCCGAACCACGGTTCGGAGTACTCCCGGTAGGCACCGGGCTCGAAGCCCGGGTAGGGACCGAAGTCGTCGGCGCACCACTCCCACACATTGCCGATCATCTGCCGGCAGCCCCACACGCTGTCGCCCGCGGCGAATGCGGCAACGTCGACGGGGCCGCCGAGGCGGGCGTCGAGGTTGGCTCGCGCGAACCCCTCGCCGACCGGGGCCGGTTCGCCCCAGGGGAACGCGCGCTTGCGCTCGGCCAGCCCGCCGTTCGCCGGTTCCGCGGCGGCGGCGGCCTCCCACTCGGCCTCGCTCGGAAGGCGACGACCGGCCCAGCGACAGAAGGCGTCGGCCTCGAACCAGTTGACGTGCATCGCAGGCTCCTCGCTCGGCAGCGGGAGCGTGCGATCGAAGCGACGCACCTGCCAGTCGCCCGTCCCGGAACGGCTCCAGTAGAGCGGGAGCTCGGCGCCTGAGTCCGAGCGCCACGCCCAGCCTTCCTCGCTCCAGAGCTCTCGGCGGGAGTATCCCCCGTCCTCCACGAACGCGGCGAGCTGCACATTGGTGACCGGCGCCCGCGCGATCCGGAACGGCTCGAGCTCGACGGCGTGCGCCCACTTCTCGTTGTCGAAGACGAACGGGGCGTCGCGCTCGGCGCCGAGCCGGAAGGTGCCGCCGGGAACCTCGGCGTCGCCGGGCAGCGGACCCGCGGCCAGGCCATCGCGGGCGCCGAGGTCGGCGGCGGCGATCGGCGGGAAAGCGAGCCCGTGGGTCTGGCGCGTCCAGAGGAACGCCTCTCCGTGCATGTCCTCGTGGAAGGTGGCGAGCTGGGCGAAGTAGGCCGTGCGCTCGTCTCGCTCAATGCGCAGCCGCTCGAGCGCCCGGTCGAGCACGGCCCGCAGGTAGGCGAAGGTCTCCTCACGCGAGAGAAGCTGGGCCCGCCAGCGGTCGTCGTGGGTGATCGCCGCCGAGTTGTAGACCGAGTCTGCGGCGGGGAACCGCGACGGTGCGACGTTCCCCTCGCCGCGGTACCGCAGGCTGAAGAACTCCCAGAACCAACCGACGTGGCCGATCTCCCACAGCGGCGGGTTGACGATGGCCAGCTGGGGGCCGATCAGGTGCTCGTCATCGAGATCTTCTACGGTCTCCAGCGTGCGTAGGCGGGCATCCTCGGCCATCGCGACGAGCTGCTCGGCGTCTGGTGCGCTCGACTCAGCCATCGCGAGATCGCGGGATCCGCGCCTGCGCGTCATGATCGTCACGCCCGCCCCTCCCGGGTCGCGACACGGGAACCGCCGTACGGCCCTGCGCTGGGCGGCGCTGCTGGAGGAGGTCGGTCATCGAGTGGCGGTGGTCGAGCGATGGGAGGGTCAGGACGTCGATCTGCTCCTGGCTCTGCACGCTCGCCGAAGCCTGCGTTCTATCAGAGAGTTCGCGAGCGCCCATCCCGAACGTCCCCTGGTGCTCGCCCTCACCGGGACCGACGTCTACCGCGACATCCGCTCCGACGAGGAGTCCCGCGCCGCGCTCGAGCTGGCGACGCGCCTGGTCGTGCTCCAGCCGCTCGCCCTGAACGAGCTCGACGCGCCGCTGCGCCGCCGGGCCGACGTGGTCGTCCAGTCCGCCGAGCCGCTGCGGCGGCGAGTGCCGACAAGGGGGAGGTTCGAGGTGCTCGTGGCCGGACATCTGCGCGCCGAAAAGGACCCGCTGCGTGCCGCGCTGGCGGTCCGCCTGCTTCCCAGCGCCTCGCGGGTCAGGGTCCTGCACGCGGGACGGGCACTCGATCCCGAGCTGGCCGAGGAGGCGCACGCGCTCGAGGCCGCAAGCCAGGGCCGCTACCGCTGGCTCGGCGAGCTCGAGCACGAACGGGTGCGCCATCTGATGGCGACCAGCCGCGCCGTCTGTGACACCTCTCTGCTCGAGGGCGGGGCCAACGTGATCTCCGAGGCGCTGGCCGGCGGCGTGGCGGTGCTCGCGTCCGACATCCCGGGAAACGTCGGGCTGCTCGGCGAGGGCTACGAGGGCACCTTCCCCGCCGGCGACGAGCGCGCGCTGGCCGACCTGCTCGCCCGCGTCGAGGCCGACCCCGGGTTCCTCGCCCTGCTCGAGCGACGGTGCGCCGAGCGGCGGCCGCTCGTCGCGCGCGAGGGCGAACGCGCCGCGCTCGCCGACGCGATCAACGCGGCGGTGGAGAGTTCCCAGGACCTCCTGGCATCGCCGTCGGTCCGGCGCCCGGCGCGGTAGAAGCCCCGCGCGGCCGGTCACCACTCCGAGAGTCTCGTCGGCCATCGGCACGCTGCTGCAGTTCCACCACCCGCTGATAGCCGTTCAGTCGCCGAATCGGCACAGCTCGATGCCGCACTCCCGGATCGTCCGCTTGACGCCGGGGTCACAGAGGGCCACCAGCTCCGCGGGTCGCTCGAGCGAGTAGGACG
>DASYVZ010000233.1:0-2226 GCA_035936515.1 Solirubrobacteraceae bacterium
GTGTTTGCGGTACGGCGGATGCTCAGCGTCGGCGCGGCGTCGATCCTGATGACGCTGAGCTGGACTGCGGCCGCGAGCGCACGGGACGTCGTCGTGAGGTCCTTCGACGGCACGCCGATCGTCGCCCACTTCTATCCGGCCGGCGGACTGGCCGCCGGCGAGCAGGCGCCGACGGTCCTCATCGGCCCCGGCTACGGCAACCGGGCCGACACGAAGCCCGAGCAGAACGTGGGCGACCGGATCGGCAGCGCCAACCTGCGCAACGCCGGGTTCAACGTCGTCACATGGGATCCGCGTGGGTTCGGCGGCTCGGGTGGCGTCGCGATGTTCGACTCCCCCGCCTTCGAGGGGCGCGACGTCCAGGCGCTCGTCGACTACGTGGCCGACCAGCGCGAGGCGCTGCTCGACGCAGCGGGCGATCCCCGCGTCGGCATGTCGGGATCGAGCTATGGCGGCGCGATCCAGCTCGTCGCGGCGGCGATCGAGCCGCGGCTCGACGCGATCGTCCCGGATGTCGCGTGGCACTCGCTCGTCACGAGCTTCGCGCGCGACAGGGCGTTCAAGGCAGGATGGCTGCTGCTGATCTGCGCCGGCGGCGAGGTGCTCGGGCTCGCCGACGGCCTGATCAACCCGGCGGGCGTGCAGCTGGGCAGCACCGCGCCGCAGCTGAAGACGATGTGCGTGGAGGGCAACGTCGCCGGCCGGTTGTCGCCGGCGACCACGAGTTGGCTCGCCGAGCGCGGGCCCGCGGGGCTGCTCGACGCGATCCGCGCGCCGGCGCTCATCACGCAGGGCACGATCGACACGTTGTTCCCGCCGGGGCAGGCGGTCGCCAACTACGACGTGCTGCGCCGCAACGGCGTGCCGGTGAAGATGCTCTGGTACTGCGGCGGCCACGGCACGTGCCCCACGCCGGCCGGCGAGGCGGCTGTGCTGCGGCGGGCGGGGCTGAACTGGCTGCGCCGCTGGCTCATGCGCGACAAGACGGTCCACACCGGGCCGCGCTTCGAGTGGGTCGACGACCGCGGGGCCTGGCGCAGCGGGCCCGACTACCCGCTCGCCTTGGACGGCTCGGTCGGGGCCTCCGGAGCGGGGTCGCTTGGCCTGCTGCCGTCGGCCAGCGTCACGCTCGGGCCGCTCGTGCTCGAGACGCCGGCGCTGAGCCGGCTCGAGTTCGTCTACGACGCACCGCCGGCCGCGGCCGACGTTGTCGGCGAGCCGACCATCTCGCTGAGCTACCGCGGCCGTGCGCTGCCGGCGTCGACGTTCGTCTACGCCCAGGTGGTCGACGCCAGGATGCAGCGCGTCGTCGGCGGGCAGGTCACGCCGATCCCGGTCGTGCTCGACGGTCGGCAGCGCACGGTCAAGCGCAAGCTCGAGGCGATCGCGCTGCGTGCCCACCCGTCCTCGGATCTGCGCCTGCGGCTGCTGCCCAGCACGGCGCTCTACGGTCCGCAGCGCTCCACCGGCTCGGTCGCTTCGCTCTCCGTCACGAGCACGCTGCCGATCGTCGACGCGACGCGCTCGGGCCGCTGACGCGCTACCTCTGGTCGCCCGCTGAGTTACGCTCGCAGCCGATGGCAGAGCGCCGGCCGATCTCGGCCCGCCGGATGCAGTGGCTGGAGCAGGAGCTGGCGCAGTGGCGCGCGGCGGGAATCGTCGACGACGCCGCGGCGGCGTCGATCGGGGCGCGATACGAGGTGTCCTCGCGGGCGCGGGCGGTCGCGCTGTTGCTCGGGCTGGGCGGCGTCCTGCTCGCCGTCGGGATCATCTGGCTCGTCGCGTCGAACGTCGAGCTCGACGAGGTCGGCCCGTTCGCGCGCATCGGCCTCGTCGCCGGGCTGTGGCTGGGGCTCGTCGTGCTGGCCGAGCTCGCCTGCGGCGGCGAGCGCTTCGGCGTGCTGGCAGGACCGCTCGCGCTGCTCGCCGCCGCCGCGTTCGGCGCGACGATATTCCAGGTCGCGCAGAGCCTGCAGGTGCCCGCCTACGAGCCGTGGCTGTTGGCGGCGTGGGCCGCGGGCGCGCTGGCGTACGCCTACGCGAGCGCCAGCTCTGGACCGCTCGTGCTGGGCGGCGGCGTCGGGGCGGCGTTCTATGTCTGGTTGCTGACGCGCGACGCCGGTGGCGGCGCACCGTTGGTCCTCGGTATCGCGCCGGTGGTGCCGCTGGCTGCGGCGGCGGCCGTCCTGCACGCCGGCACGGCACGCGCGCCGTTCGCCGTCGCAT
>DASYVZ010000234.1:0-3583 GCA_035936515.1 Solirubrobacteraceae bacterium
CCTCGACGAGGTCCAGCGCCGCGAGCGCGCCGGCCACCGCGGGTGGGGGCGGGGCGGTCGAGAAGATCAGCGGCCGCGCGGTGTTCGTCAACAGCGCCGCGATCTCCCTGTCGCAGGCGGCGAAGGCGCCGTAGGCGCCGAGCGCCTTGCCGAGCGTGCCGATGACGACGTCGATCTCGCCGTCGAGGCCCGCCTCGGCGACCGCCCCGCGCCCGCCGGGGCCGACGCAGCCCGTGCCGTGGGCTTCGTCGACGACGACCCGCACGCCGCGGTGGCGGCGCGCGAGGTCGGCGATCTGCTTCAGAGGCGCGACGTCGCCGTCCATCGAGAAGACCGACTCGGTGACGATCAGCGACGCGCGCGGCCCCGCCTGCGCGAGACCCCACGCCAGGTGCTCGACGTCGTTGTGCGCGTAGACGAACGTCTCGGCGCGCGAAAGCCGGCAGCCATCGATGATCGAGGCATGGTTGAGCTCGTCGGAGAAGACGACCTCGCCGGCCCCCGAGAGCGCGCCGACGACGCCGAGGTTCGCGAGGTAGCCCGATCCGAACAGCAGCGCGCTCTCGGCCCCCTTGAAGGCCGCCAGGCGCTGCTCGAGGCGGCGGTGGATCGTCATCGTGCCGCTCACGAGCCGCGACGACCCGGCACCGACACCCCAGCGCAGCGCCGCCTCGGCCGCCGCCTCCTGCACGCGCGCGTGATCGGCGAGCCCGAGGTAGTTGTTGGAGCACAGCAGCAGGACGGGCTTGCCGTCGAGCAGGACGTGGGGGCCCTGCGGGCCGCTGACGAGCCGCGTGCGGCGATACAGCCCGAGCTGCTTGAGCTCTGCCAGTCGCGCCGCGATCTCGCTCACGACAGCGCGCCGCTGCTCGCCGATTGGTGGATGGCTAGCCTCATCGCACGTTCTCGCGACGACGTCAGTCCCGCGCGGAGGGGATGTCGGGTGCCGCCTCGGGCCGCGGCGGGATCGGCCCCCGCTTGCGGGCGAAGCGCAGCTGCGTCGACGGATCCCAGAGGCGCACCTCGAGGCCGGCGAAGCCCTCGCCGACGGCGCCGCGGTCCGCATCCGCCGGGACCGGCGTCTCACCGTCGAGCCACCCGCTGCGGTTGTCGGGCCGCGGGTTGGCGCCGTTGTCGGGCTGGCGCGCGACGTTGAGGCCGAGGTTCTCGAACATCGCCCGGTCCTCGTCGGGCGTGTTGCCCAGCGTCGTGAGGAAGTTGCCCATCATCACGCCGTTGATCCCCGCCCGCACGGCGAGCTGCTGCAGCTCGCCGATGTTCTCCACGCGCCCGCCGCAGAGGCGAAACAGCGCGTCGGGCAGGATCAGCCGGAAGATCGCGATCCACTTGACCGCTTCCCACGGGTCCATGTACTCGCGGTCGCCGAACTTCGTGCCGGGGCGCGGGTTGAGCAGGTTGATCGGCACGGACGTGGGCTCCAGCGCAGCGAGTTCGAAGGCCATCTCGACACGCTGCTCTCGGGTCTCGCCAAGATTCAATATGCCGCCGACGCAGGTCTCGAGGCCGGCGTCGCGGACGGCGTCGATCGTCCGCAGTCGTCCCTCGTAGCGGACGGTCTGCGAGACCTCCGAGTAGTAGGATTCGGCGGTCTCGACGTTGTGGTGCACGCGCTGCACGCCGGCCTCCTTCAGCGCCTTCGCCCGTGCCGGCGACATGTGCCCGATCGAGGCGCAGCGCTTGAGGTTCGTGTGCTCGGCGACCAGGCGGGTGCCCTCCAGCACCTTCTGGAAGTCGCGCTTCGAGAGCCCCTGGCCCTGCGTGACCATGCAGAAGCGATGCGCTCCGGCGGCCTCGGCGGCGCGCGCGTGCTCGAGGATCTGCTCGGGCTCCATCATCGCGTGCATGGGCGTCTCGGCTTCCGCAAAGCGCGACTGCGCGCAGAAGCCGCAGTCCTGCGCGCACCCGCCGGACTTCGCGTTGACGAGCGAGCACATGTCGGTCGCGTCCTCGAAGCGCTCCACCCGCGCCTGCCACGCGCGCTCGATCAGGACCTCGATCTCGGCGTGGTCCTCGAGCTCACCGAGTGCCAGGGCCTCGTCGCGGGTGATGAGCGGTGCCATTGCGCGCACAGTGCCAGCCGCGTCGGACGGTCAGCCCGCGTGACGACCGAGGCCGACGGACCTCGATGTGGACGTCACCCCGACGCCAGTCGGTGATACGGCCGCGGGCTCGTCGAATGCTCGTTTGCGAGCGCGTCTGTGCGGGGATACGCGGCGCATGCTGAAACGACTGCTTTCACGATTCACGGGCGCCGGCGGTGCCGCCCGCGGCGGGCGCCGCGGCGGCCTCGGGGCGCACGGTGGCAGCGCCGGTGCCGGCGGCACGGGCTCGACCGGGGCGCGAATCGGCGCCACGGTCGAGCGCTTCCTGCGCCGACGCCGCTAGAGGAGCCGCTTCTCGAGCGTCGCCGGATGAAGCTCGGCCACGAGCGGCGCGTGGTCCGACGGCTTCGGACCCTTGCGGTAGGTGCGCTCGATCGCGACCCGCTCCAGCCGTGGCACCAGCGACTCCGACACCAGCACGAGGTCGATCCGCAGGCCCATCTTGCGGTGGAAGTGGCCCTGGCGGTAGTCCCACCACGTGTACGCCACGTCATCGGGATGCAGCGCGCGCAGCGCGTCGACGAGCCTGCCGGCGCCAAGGATCGCCGCGATGCGCCCGCGCTCCTCCGGCGTGACGTGCGTAGAGCCGATGAACGCCTCGGGGTCGTAGACGTCGAGATCGCTCGGAGCGACGTTGAAGTCGCCGGCGACCGCGAGCGGGACGACATCGCTCTCCGCGCGCAGCGCGCCCACCCGCGCGGCGATCGCGTCGAGGAAGGCGAGCTTCTCCTCGAACGTCGGCGAGCCGACCGCGCGGCCGTTGGGGACGTACGTGCTGGCGACGCGCACGCCGTCCACCGTGGCCTCGATCCAGCGCGCCTCGTCGTCGCGCAGCTCGCCGGGCAGTCCGACCACCGGCTCCGACAGGGCGAGCCCCTCGCGCGCGGCGATCGCGACACCCGCCCAGCGGCCGGCCGAGTGGTGCACCGCGTGGTAGCCGGCGGCGGCGAGCTCGTCGACCGGGAACGCCGCGTCGTCGCACTTGGTCTCCTGCATGCAGAGGACGTCGGGCGCGTGCTCGTCGAGGAACTCGAGCACGCGCGGCAGGCGAGCCTTGAGCGAGTTGACGTTCCAGGTGACGAGCTTCACGGCTGCGGCGAAGGCTACGCCGCACCGAACGACCGGCTCAACGCCCCTTCCAGCTCGGGCTGCGCTTCTGCGTGAACGCCGAGATGCCCTCGATGAGGTCCTCGGAGTCAAAGCTCGAGGCCCGCAGCGCGAGCAGCTCGCGCTCCACGTCGGGATCGAGCGCCCCCTCGGCTTGCAGCAGCTCGCGCAGCACGCGCTTGTTGCCGGCCATCGACAGCGGCGAGTTCGCCGCGAGCTGCGACGCGATGGCGAGCGCGGTCTCCTCGAGGTCGTCCTCGTCGACGACCCAGTTGACGAGCCCCCACTGCGCCGCGGTGGGCGCGTCGATGTAGCGGCCGAGCAGGAACAGCTCGCGCGTCCGCGGAGCCCCG
>DASYVZ010000235.1:0-11025 GCA_035936515.1 Solirubrobacteraceae bacterium
CGACAAGGATCTCGAGCGCGTCGTGCGCGTGTCCTTTGAGTTTCTGCTCGAGCGCGAGCCTGCCTCATCGATCCTGCCCGAGTTCTCGCTGGACGTGATTGGGCGCTACTTTCCGGAGTACGAGGACGAGCTGCCGCGCCGGATGGGCTGAGGGCTTAGCCTGCGGCGGCCTCGAGGCACAATACGCCGTCGTCACCGACGGTCGCGGCGTGCTCGGTACCGGGATCGACCTCCAGCCGGTCGCCCGGCTCGAGCGCAAAGTCGCCGTCGCGCGTATGGAAGACGATGCTGCCCGTCACGCAGTAGAGCACCTTCATGTAGCCGTGCGAGTGCCAGTCGTAGCGCTCGCGGGGGCCGTTGCCCCACGAGTAGGGACGCAGGCTCTCCTCCGCGTACCTTGCCTCGATCCGCTCGCGCTCCGGCGGTTGGACGTCGGCCTTGGCGATGCGCGCTCCCATCAGGATTCACAGTACCCGGCGCGTCGTCAGTCGGCGACAGCGGCGTTACGAGATTCCGTCGCACGCCGGCACGTTCGCGTTGCCGCCCGCGGTTCCGCGAGCCGGTCGATGTGCTCCAGCGCAACCCGGAGCCGATCGCGACGCACGTCAACGCCGCCTCGACGACCGCGGTCGAGATCTGGGTCTCGACCTTGATGAACTCATCCAGGTCGCGGAGGAGGGTGCCGCCGCCGGCGAGCACGATCTGGGTTGCTCTCCGCCAGCAGCCAGTCCACCTTGCTGATCGCGTGTCTCATGCGATCAGCTCGCTGGCGATGAGAACGATCGAACTTGCGTGATGCCCACGTTGCTCCTCCTTCTGTGTTTCGCCGTCACGTGCTTCGCGTCGGCGAGGCGCCGCCGACGACGAACGCGATGAAAAGGGCGGCCGCGATCACGGCGGCCAACCAGCCGGCGAGAACGAGGCCGAGGACGACGTACGCGGCGATCGCGAGAGCGGACCCCAGCAGGATCGATAACTGCTCAGCCAGGTCGCCACGCGCACCAGCGACCCCTCGCTGCAGCAGGTCGATGACGCCACCGCCCGGGCGCTGCGCGAGTGGCGGTCGGCCGTGTCGAACCTCGTGGCGCTCGACGAGCGGCCGCTCGCGCAGATCCTCAAAGAGGTCGCCGAGGGATCGGTCCGCCGCAGCGGCATTGAGCTCGAGCTCGATGTCGACGCGGCGATCGACGCGCCGACATCGGTTCGGCGGCAGCTCGTCTACGTGTTGCGCGAAGCGCTCACGCGCTTACCGAGCGCGAGCTGGAGGTCCTCAAGCTGATCGCCGAGGGCTACAACAACGACCAGATCGGTCAGGTGCTCGTCATCAGCCCCAAGACCGTCGCTCGCCACCGCTCAAAGATCCTCGCCAAACTCGGCATGCACGACCGCGTGCAACTCACGCGCTACGCCATCCGGCGCGGTCTCATCGAGCCCTGACCGCACAACGGTCAACCAGGATGGGTTCCGCAGACCACCCTCGAAACCGCCGGCGCGGGCATCCCTGAGAGCAGACACGAACCACTCAAGGAGGCCACACCATGGGCATCATCGCCTTCATCATCCTCGGACTCATCGCAGGTGCCATCGCCAAGGCGTTCTGGAAGGGCGACGAGCCCGGCGGAGCACTCGGCGCGCTGCTCGTCGGCGTCGTCGCATCACGTACCGCCGTTCACACTGGATCCACGAGCGGGGGCGCGCGCGCTGCTCGTCAGCGCTCTGAGCTCGACGGTCTGGGCGTGCGCGTTGTGCCTTTGGCCTGCCGATAGGGAAGGTTCCAGCCCGCCTTGCGCATCTGATGAATCAACGAGTGCGCAGATCCGACGTCGATGCCCAGGACGCCGGCGATCTGTGCGACCGGCAGCCCCGCGCGATACATGTCGACGACGCGCTCGCGCCGCTCGATCGCCTCCGCCTTAGTCAGCCGCGGCATCTGATGGCTTGCTGAGCTCCCGAGGCGTCGTCCGCGCACCAGCCGTGACCGCGCCGCTCATCGATCAACCCCGTTCGACGTAGGTTTGCGGCGCGCAGAGCGGTGCCGGCTGGCGGTCTCGCTGCTGCGGGCCGCGGTCACGCCGGTCTGGGCGTGCTCGTAGGCGTGCAGGTACTTCTCGTGGGCGTCGCGGATCACGGCGATCAGTCGCGCGATCTCGTCAAGGTTGCGTCTCCCCCGGCCCGTCAGGCGATAAAAGCGCCGTCGCGGCCCGCCGGCCGGGCTCATCCAGCGCGACTGCACCCACTTGTCGGCCTCCAGCCGCCGGAGCATCCGGTACATCGCCGCCGGATCCGGGCTCAGCCGCAGAGCCTCAAACGCGCGCCGCAGGTCATAGCCATACGTTGCGCCGGCATCTAACTGCAACAACAGCCACCCGACCAGCAGCTCCTTGTGCGGGCGCAACGGCCGCGACGGCGCCGGCAACGGCGCCTGTGGTGCGGCGACCGGCGCGTCGCCTCGGCGCGCGGGATCGTCGGCCATGATCGGCGCAGCATCCTCGTCGACTCCTTCGCTGCCGCGACGCGCGACCGCGCGCGCGTGCGCATCGGCAAACGTGCTGTAGGTCTCGTACAGCGCAGCGACCACGCCCGCCATCTCGCGCAGCGCCACCTGTCCTTCCAACGTCAACCGGTAGACATGACGCCGCGGGCCATCAACGGGGTCAGACCAGCGCGACACGACCCATCGATCGCGTTCGAACTTCGCCAGCCAGCGATACACGCTGGTGGCCTGCACATCCACGCCAAGAGCCAGCAGACGGTGATGCAACGCGTACCCATACGTCTCGCCGCCGTCAAGCAGCAGCAGCGTCCACGCGATCAGCAACTCCTTCTGATGATGAAGCGCGCGCTGTGAAGAAGAGGAAGTCCGAGAATGCAAGGGCACACATCTGATTCGTCTCGGGCGCCGCACGACGACTGCGCCGCGCAGAACCGGGCAGTGCCACATTCTATGTGATCCACACACATACCGCCGCGGTCGAGGCGGCGAAACGCACGCCCCGCGACGCAATCCGACGGCTCCTCCTCAAGCTCGGTGGACTCAGCTCGTCGCTGGATTTGAGACCTGCAAGAGTGGCCGTGTCCGTCCCGCATCAAGACTCTTCAGGCGCCGCGGCCGCTCGGCGGCCGGATCCCGTTCGGCTGCGGGACGACGTCAGACGCAGCAAGGCCGCGGCGGGCCGCCGGCCTCGTCGTCGACTCAAGCTTCGCTCAGGAGTGTCCGGGCCCGTCCCGTAATCAACAGTGACACCGAGCAGACCGTCAAATCCCGGGTCCCGCCAGAGGTTCCGTTCTGAGACGGGCACGCCGGAGACATGCGGCCAACGCGTCCATCGCGCCGGCAGGCGTAGGGCGAAGGTTCCGTCAGGACGGCGCGCTTGGGCTCAGGAACTGCGCTTGAACTTCGTGCGCTTCACGAGCGGCCGGCCCGGCTCGCGTGGGGGGATCTCATGCACCGAGTCCTCCGGGAGCTGAACCTCCTGCTCGTCCACGAGATCGACCGCGGAGACAGGGCTGTCCGCGGGCAACCCGCCGAGCTGCCGGATCTCCGCGACAGTGATCGTGTTCCGATCCCATGCATGAATCGTGTCTTCGATCCAGATGTCGTACTTGGGATCGCCCGCTGACTCTTCGCTGCTCATGTCAACCCCTGACGTCGTGCCGACTAGTCGCTGTTGCCCTCGTACCCAGCCGCCGCCCACGCACAACAACCTCGGCCCGGCAGCCGCAGAAGCGCCCGTGGCGTTCGCGGCCGCGATATCGGCGGACCGTTCTCGGACGAGGCGATCTCCGCACAAGGCGCGCACAAACCTGTCGTGTTGCGCAGCGGCCAAGTTCCGGTAGAGGTTCGGCTGCGGGACGCGCCGGCCGCCGTGACCCACCCTCCCCTGGTCTTATCCGCTGAAACGGTCGCGGCTCGACGACGCGCTCGTTGAGGCGGATGCGTCGAATGTGGCGTCCGTTTTCTACTCGTTCGTCATGACTCCGCTCAGCGAGCGCGGAACCGGTCCATTCACGGTGCAGTATCGAGGCGAGGCCGTGCCCTCGACGCATCGCGGCCACGTTTCGATCCACGTTCAGTCGGTGCCATCCGAACAACGCGCGACGATCGGCGGCGGTCTAGAGAAGGTGCTCGGTGATGTTGCTCGCTGGATCGCGTCGACGAAGCAGCGCGAACCTACGTGGCGGACCGAAAGCCACAGCCTCTACGTGGCTGTCCTCGACGGAGAGGCGACGCTTCGCGACGACCCACTGCGCTAGCGGCGCCGCCTCTAGGCGCTTCCGCTTCGAGGCCAGCGGTAGCGCGCGCGGCCTGCAGCGTCCCGGTTGAGGTTCCGCTGTGGAACGTGTGGCGGATGAGAATGGCCGGCCGGTTCGCACGCTGAGGGACCCTCTGCGGCCTGTTCGGCGAACGCCACGATCAATCGCCTGCGGGCGTTGGCTGCCGGAGCCACACGAAAGCTCGCCCGCCGGCACCGAGCGCGCCTACCGACCTCGCTCGCTGGCGCGCCGCGCCATGTGCCACCCGAGCACCGTCATCACGATCACGGGAGTGGCAGCGGGAGCGGCGATCACGAGGACGTCCGAGCGCCCGGTGAGGGCTGAGACTCCCACCAGTACCACGATGATCGCCACCAGGGGGATGAATGCAAGCAGCCTCAGCATGAGGAACCCTTGAAGATTTCTCGCATGACGCTCAGCGTAGCCCCACGCAGTCGCGCCGAGAACCTGTAGCGGCTCGGCCCGGCGCGGCCGCAAGGCTAGGACCAGCGATGAGAGGTCGGACTCAGGAGCACGAGGGTGGCGATTGGCGCTCCGTACGCTGCAGCCTGCTGAACGACCCTCGGGGTAAGCGAGCGCGAGCCCCAGTCGCCGGAGCGCTCCGCTCGCGGTCATCCCCTGCCGGTTGAGGTTCGGCTGGGAGCGCGCCGGCCGCATTTCGCCGCGCCGCCGCGAGCCTTTCGCGTCCCGCTGAAGGACTAGCTGGCGGACGTCGTCAAGCAGCGCGACGAGAGCGCCCCCTTCGGCACGGTTCCTCACGTCGCAACGGTTCCTGAAGACGCGCTAGAGGACCGGATGTGGGAGGGCGCGTCCCGCCGCCGAAGATACGCCGACTCGTGGGTGGCGGGATCGTGCCAGCCCACGCGCCGGACCGGACGACGGCCGCTACGTCAGACCTTTTCGTCTCATCTGGGACTGCGTCCGCCCCGATGAGATCAGACCGACCGTCAGCAGCAGCACGCCGTTGACGATGTGGTTGAGGTTCTCGAGGTCCCCGGCGCCATACATCGAGAGGATCGTGAGGTTGTCCGGCGCGCTGACGCCGATCACAAACGCGGCGACGTAAAACAGTCCGACGCCCATCACCGCGCCCTCCGCGGTAGGCGTCGAGAAGCCGGTCGTCATCGCGATCAAGAACGCCCCGATCGTCAGGTGCACGAGGTTGTGCATCGGATTCACACTGAAGCCGAGCAACTCCTCAGGAGTGTTCCGCAAGAAGTTATCGAATCCTGTTACAACGAAGCCGATGATCCCGATCGCGACATAAACCCCACCGATTATCGGCCCCACCTTCTGTGCCAGGCTTGCGCCCACGTTCTCCCGCCTCCCACTCCGAGTTCTCTGCAAAGCACCCGCGCCGAGTTCTGGAGCGAGGTAGAAGGACGGTAAGACATGGACGGGTTCGAATGCGCCAAGATCTCAGAGTTGGCGCATGTCGCATAGCGCGAGTTCCGCTGATGAACGTCAATGCGCGCCCCGACGTCACGATCGCCGAGCTCTCGCGCCCTGCCCCGCAGACCCAGCAGGCGCTCAGTCAGGTCGCAGCCCGGCTGGAGAAGCTGGGTCCCGCGAGCGGCGCCTCGTCGGCGCGGTCGGGCCCGCGGCGTCGGACTGCACCTCACCGCAGCCGGCCAGAGGCTCGCGCCCATGCTCACGACACCATCGCGCGTTTGAGGCTGTGTTCGTCGAAGCGGTCGGCGCAGGCCGCCACCAGCGACTCGTCGAGCTGCTCGCGGGCCACGTTCGACGTCTTTCCGCTCCCGCTGGCGGCACTACCGACTGCTCGAGGCTGGCCTCCGCCACCTCGACTGGCCTGTGCGCGCCACGCACGTACGCTCTCGGCACTCGGGCGTGGCGTTTCGAAAACGCTTTACCAGCACGCGGCGACGATCAGCGCGCCCGGCACCCTCGCATCTGATTCGGCTCACCGTTGTGAGCGGCCGAGTCCGCCGTGCGGGCGCGGCCGGCACGCCGAGGCGGCGGCGCACGTCGCCGCCGCACAGCAGTCCCCCGGCGGTCCCGCTACGAAGCACAAGGCCTTGCTCCCGGTGGCGGTTCGTTTGCGGATCACGAGGCGGCGTCCCGCTGAGCGGGACGTAGCTGCGACAGCCCCAGCGGACCCAGCGTTTTCCGCGATTCCGGAGCTTGGCCAGGCGGCCTCCGGTTGCCGTTGGGCTGTGGGACGAGCGGCGCCGTCCCGCTGAGGGATCGCGTATCGGCTTCCCGCGGAGCTCGATGAGACGGCTCGCTGCAGGCGAAAGCAGATGCGCATTGATCCCAACGTGCAACCGGGCTGATCCTCGTCGCTGAGCGGACTCCCTACAAGCAAGGCAAGTAGCCTCGCGCCCGTGCTCAAGTCACGTCGGATCCTCGCCCTGCTCTTCGGTTTAGCGCTCTCGGCCGTTGCGTTGCTGTTGCTGTTCTACGCGATGTTGTTCGCGGACAGCGGGAGTTGACCCGATCGAAACGGCATCCCGGTTTCCGTTCCTCCTTGATCGGGACCCCGTAGCGGAACCTCAGGAACGATCATCCGGCGCCTCGCGGCGCGCGGCGGGTGCAGCCGCCAGTGCGCGCAGCGCAGCCCGAACTCGTGCGTCGCGTCTTCGCGCGCTCTCGTCCAGCCAATGCCAGCGCACGCCGTCGAGAATCTCGAACTCGGCGCGACCATGGTCTTCGATGTGCTCGATCTCGAGCGCAACCACGGCCACGTTCTCGGCACCATCGAGCGATTCCACGACGACCGCCGCCCGCCCGCGAGCCGTGAACGCCACGTCGTCCGCGCCCATGAGCGTCAGCGCCGCGCGCGCATCGCTGCGCAGGCGCGCAAGCGATCGGCGTGTGTGCAAGCGCGAAGAAGGCACGTCGCGGACCGGCGTGGACCGCCGTCGAGATCGGAATCGCGTGCGGCGAGCCGTTGCTGACCGTCGACAAAATCGCCACCGTCCCGTCGCGCCATTCGGGCAGGCGTGGCCCGACCATCGGCTCTGTAGTGCGCCGTCGCGCTGCGATCTGCCGCTCCGGTTCCCTCCCGCGACAAGAGGCTTCAGGCGGCCGGCCGGACGTAGTCGGCGTTCCGTTTCTGGTTCGGCAGTGGGACGAGCCGGCGCATCGCTCCCGCTCGTCCGGCGTTCCGCTGAGGGACCGCCTACGGGCCACGCAAGCACCCATAGCGTGGCCGAAGAACGTCCGGGCGCTGTGCCTCCGCCGCTTCAGATTCCGGTTCTACGTCGGCTTTCACCTCGGACGACGGCAATGGGTTGGCGTGACGGTCACCGCGGCGGGGCTGGTGGTCATCGCGCTGACCCCCCGTCGGCATCACCGCGCGCTTCCTCGCGTTCTGCCTTGTCATCGCCGCGCAGCGCTCATGCCGGGCCCGATGCGCGCCACGCCCACGCGAGCTAACACGAACGACCATCGCTCTCAGGAGAGCGGCTTGCACCCGACGCTGCTATCCGGGCCGACGACCTCGACCGGCTTGCCGATCGCGTCGGCCAGGAGGTCTGAGTTGCGCTGCGCCGACCAGATCGCCACGCTCGGGTCCGACCGCGGCCCACCATCGGTCATCGGCCGCAGGATCACGCATGGCTCGCGGTCGTCGACCTCGACCGCGGCGATCGAGCCGTCGCGGCTGCGCTCGAGTTGCTCGGCCAGGCGGATGACGCCGCACAGCAGCAGCAGGCGCGCACCGTCGCCCTTGCGCTTGAGGTCGCCGAGCTCGGAGGGGTCCGGGTCGCCTTTGCGGTGCCAGCGGGCGATCAGGGCGATCAGCGCGAGCTCCCTGGGATCGAAGCCCGGCAGACCCGCGCTCAGGATCATGTAGTGCGAGTGGCGGTGGTGATC
Organism: Solirubrobacteraceae bacterium; assembly: GCA_035936515.1. Taxonomy (GTDB): domain Bacteria; phylum Actinomycetota; class Thermoleophilia; order Solirubrobacterales; family Solirubrobacteraceae; genus CADCVQ01. The sequence continues at coordinate 8,116 of DASYVZ010000235.1, forward strand.
GTCATAGCCGATCGCGACTCCGATGTCGTGGAGCATGCAGGCGGCCCACAGCAGCTCGCGCTCCCAGTCTCCGAGCTCGTGCAGTCCCGCGTCTTCGAGCGCCGTGAACATCTGAAGCGAGAGCTGCGCGACATGTTCGACGTGGTCGTCGTCGGTGCGGAAGCGGTGTGCCAGGTTGATGACCGACTCGCGCCGCACGTCCCGAAGCAGCGGTGGATCACGGTCGCTGAGCAGGCGCTCGAAGAAGACCCCTTCGCGCAGACCGGCTTCGACGACCTCCACGCCGTCGAAGCCGCCGTGCTCCATCGCCGCGGCGAGGACCAGTGCACCGCCGAGGATCACGTCGCCGCGGTCAGGCTTGATGCCCGGCACCGAGCCTCGCTTCGCAACCGGCTTTGACGCCAGCAGCTCAATCAGCTCCTCCAGCACATCGCGCGTGAGCACAAACCCCTGCACATCCACGTCCGGCAGGTCCAGGCGCTTCTGGGCGGCCGTGGCCAGGTTGCGGATCGTGCCCCCGATGCCAGCCAGGCGCTGCCCCTCGCAACCGCCCCACCACTCGAACTCCGAAAGGGTGTGCGACACGTGCTTGCGCAGCGCCTTGATCTGCTTGCCGGTGCTCTTCTCGCCCTCGAGGAAGGCCTCGCTCACCCTCACCGACCCCAGGCGCACCGACGCCGCCTCCTCGAGTCGCCGGTCGGCGATCTGCATGATCTGCACGCTGCCGCCGCCCAAATCGATGCCAAACCCGTCGGTGAAGGCGAGGGAGTTCGCGATCGCCAGGTATCCGTACCAGGCCTCCTGCTCATCGCCGATCACGCGCACCTCGAGCCCCGTCCGCTCGCGGATCGCGTCCAGCAGCTCGTCGCGGTTGGCGGCATCGCGGATCGCGCTGGTAGCCAAGGCGTCCACGCACTCCACCCCCGAAACCCGTAAGAACGACGAGAACACGGCAGCCGTGTGCAGGGCGCGATCCATCGGCTCGGGCTGCAGAACGCCGGTCTCGCCCATCCCTGCGCTCACGCGCGTGGCCTCCCGGATCTCGTCGGCAAGGCTCCACCAGCTGCCAAGCTCGTACTGAAAGACCACAAGCCGAAACGAGTTCGATCCCATGTCGATGACGGCCATCCGTTCCACTGTCATCGCTGATCATCGCGGATGCCGCGGCGAAGGTCACGCAGGTAAGGAGGCGCTCTCAACCCCCTCCTTCGTTGTCCGGTTGTAAACCGCCCGCGCCTACTGCCGCACTACCCTCATGTGATGCGTGCACTCGTCGCGGGAGCGACCGGATTCATCGGAGCCGAGCTGTGTGAGCGGCTGCTACGCGACGGCGTCGAGGTCCGCGCGCTCGTGCGCGACGTCACGCGCACGCGCGGGCTGCGGGTCGACGAGCTCGAGCTGCACCAGGGAGACGTGCTCGACGGGCGCACGCTCACCGGCGCCGGCGCGGGCATCGACGTCGCGTACTACCTCGTGCACTCGATGGGCGGCGGCGCCGGCGCCGGCGACTTCGAGCAGCGCGAGCTGCGCGCGGCCGAGGCGTTCGGGCGGATGTGCGCGAGCGAGGGCGTCAGCCGCGTCATCTACCTTGGCGGCCTCGGCGACGAGCCCGGCTCAAAGCATCTGCGCAGCCGGGCCGGCACGGCGCATGCGCTGGAGCGCCACGGCCCGCCGCTGACGTACTTTCGCGCCGGCATGGTCGTCGGCCCCGGCAGCGAGTCCTACCGCACGCTGCGCCACCTCGTCGCTCGGCTACCGTTCATGATCGCGCCGCGCTGGCTGTCGACGCCGACGCAGCCGATCGACATCGACGACGTCGTCGCGTACCTCGCCGCGGCTCCCGACATCGCCGCGTCGGCCGGGCGCGAGGTCCAGATCGGCAGCCCTGACGTCCTCCCCTACGCTGCGATGCTCGACCGCATGGCGATCGCGCTCGGCAAGCGTCCGCGTCCCAAGCTGCCGGTGCCGCTGCTGACGCCGTGGCTGTCGTCGTTGTGGATCGGGCTCGTCACGCCGGTCGACGCCGCGGTCGCCCGGCCGCTGATCGAGGGCCTGTCGACAAAGACCGTCGTCACCGATCCCAGCGGCGCCGCGCTCTTTGACGTCGAACCGATCGGCTTCGACGCCTCGCTGCGCAAGGCGGTCGCCGCCGAGCGGCGGGCCGGTAGGCCGCCCGCGCCCGTCACGGGGTGAGCCGACGTACTCGCTTGGCGCCGTCGCGCGCCAGCGACGATCATCTCGCACGACGATGACCTCGCCAGGACTCACGTCGAGGACGAGCCGCACTGCCCGACGCCCGCGGCGTGCCGGTAAAGGTTCGCCTGCGGGACGCGCCCGCCGGAACCGGCGACCTCCCCCACTCGGGTACGCCTCCGCTGGGGGACCGGCTATCGCGCCAATGCCTCGAGCTCGACACGCTGCTGAGTTCGGGCCGCAAGCGGTAGCGCGAGGCGCCGGATCCGGAGCGTTGGCGGCGACGCCCGGATGGGTGGGCGGGCGTGTCGACAGCGCGCTTCGCGCTCACGATTCAGCTCGCGGGGCTTTGAGCTCGGCGGCGTCCCGGTTGGACTCGTCGGTGGGGAACGTCTGGTCCGCCGACGTTCAGCGGGGGGCGCTTTACGCGAGGCGGTGGTGAAGCGTGGTCTGCAGCGTCGGGGTGGTTCCGTCTCCGGGAGTGGTGCGCTCGATACGCAGCGAGGCTTGGCGTCCGTCAAATCGCAGCGTCGCCAGTTGGTTGTCGAAGGTCGGCTCCTGCGTCAATCGCCACCCCAGTTCGGGGTCGCTCACGCCGACCCCACGTGCCAGCCGGCGGATGACGCGGCGCAGCACGGTCCCGCGTCGGCATGCGCGCAGCAGTGTCCGGTCCAGGCGGGCGAGCGGGTTTCGAAACGGTGAGCAGACCGCCTGGTA
>DASYVZ010000236.1:0-2251 GCA_035936515.1 Solirubrobacteraceae bacterium
GCGCTGCTGCGCGACTTCGGCCTGGGCGGCTTCGAGCGCGCGCGCCCCGCCGAGCTGTCCGGCGGGATGCGCCAGCGCGTCGCGTTCGCGCGCACGCTGCTGTCGGGGCGGACGGTCCTGTGCCTCGACGAGCCGTTCGCCGCGCTCGACGCGCTCACGCGCCAGGAGATGCAGGATTGGCTGGCCGGGGCGCTCCTGGCGCAGCCGCGCACGGTGGTGCTCGTCACGCACGACGTCGAGGAGGCGATCGTGCTCGCCGACCGCGTGCTCGTCATGTCGCCGCGCCCCGGCCGGGTCGTCGCCTCGCTCGACGTCGGCGTGGACCGCCCGCGCCGCCGCACGGACTCGACGCTCGTCGCGCTGCGCGAGCGCGCGCTGCGGGAGCTGCGCGCATGACGGCCGCCGCCCTGCTGCTCGCTGTACTCGGTGCCTGGGAGGCGTACACGCGGCTGAGCGGCATCGACGAGTTCGTGCTGCCCGCGCCGAGCGCGGTCGCGACGGCACTCCACGACGATCGCGCCCTGCTGTGGAGCAACTTCACGGTGACCGCGGGCGAGATCGGGCTCGGCATGCTCGTGGCGATCGTCCTCGGGCTGGCGTGCGCGGCCGCGATCCACTTCAGCGCTCCGCTGCGCCGCGCGCTGTATCCGCTGCTCGTCGGCTCGCAGACGATCCCGATCGTGCTCATCGCGCCGCTGCTCGTGGCCTGGTGGGGCTTCGGCCTGACGCCAAAGCTCGCGATCGTCGCGCTCGTCTGCTTCTTTCCGATCGTCGTGCCGACGCTCGACGCGCTGGACCGCGTCGACGACGACCTGCGCAAGCTCATGCGCACGTTCGGCGCCTCGCGCTGGCAGACGTTTCAGATGGTCGAGGCGCCCGCTGCGCTGCCGGGGGTGTTGACCGGCGCGAAGCTCAGCGTCGCGATCGCGGCGATCGCCGCCACGTTCGCCGAGCTCGCGGGCTCCGACGCCGGCCTCGGCAACCTCATGCTCAAGGCCATCCCGCAGTTCGAGACCGCGCGCGCATTCGCTGCGGTGCTGATCCTCTCCGCCTTCTCCGTCACGCTGTTTGCCCTTCTTGCGCTCGCCGAGCGCCGCCTGCTTCCGTGGGCCCATCAACCGAGAGGAACCGCCCCGTGATCCATCGCCGCCTCGTCCCCGCCGCGCTCGCCGTGCTGCTCGCGCTCGGCTTCGCCTCCTGCGGCGAGAAGAAGGAGACGATCGGCGAACCTGTCACGGAGCGCGTCGACCTCGTCCTCGACTACCTGCCCAACGCCGATCATGCCGGCATCTACGCCGCGATCGACTCCGGCAAGTTCGAGCAGGCGGGGCTCGACGTCACGCCGCGCACGCCGTCCGATCCGTCCGCGCCGCTGAAGCTCCTGGCGGCGGGCCGGTCCGATCTGGCGATCTCGTACGAGCCCGAGTTGCTGCTGGCGCGGGCGCAGGGGGCGAAGCTCGTGTCGATCGGCGCGCTCGTGCAGCGGCCACTGACGTCGATCGTGTCGATCGGCAACGACGCGATCCGCCGTCCGGCGCAGCTCGAGGGCAAGAAGGTCGGCACGGCCGGAATCCCCTATCAGGACGCCTACCTCGAGACGATCCTGAAGGGTGCCGGCGCCGATCCCGCGAGCGTCAGGTCGATCAACGTCGGCTTCAACCTCGTCCCGGCCCTGCTGACCGAGCGCGTCGACGCCGTGCTCGGGATGTTCTGGAACGTCGAGGGCGTCCAGCTTCGGATGCAGGACAAGAAGCCGGTCATCCTGCGCATGGACGAGGTCGGGGTACCGACCTACAACGAGCTCGTGATCGTCGCGCGCGAGGCCGACGTCCGCTCACGTGGGCCGATCCTGCGGCGCTTCATGCGCGCCCTCGCGCTCGGCCACAAGCAGCTGCGCGAGGACATCGACATCGGCGTCGACGCGCTCGTGAAGGCCAATCCGGACCTCAAGGCCAGCCTGCAGCGCGCGCAGGTCAGGGCGACGCTGCCGGTCTTCTTCCCGCGCGACAGGACGCGGCCGTTCGGCTACCAGGACGCGCGCGAGTGGCAGCGCTACTCGCAGTGGATGCAGGAGAACGACGTCATCGAGGACTCGAGCGTCGGGCAGCGCGCGTTCACGAACGAGTTCCTGCCCGGCGAGGGCATCTGACGCCGGCGCCGCGCACGCTGACGGTCGCGCATGCACGGCGGCTGGCCCTGCACGCGCAGGGGCTGGCGGTCGCGCCACCGCGCAGCGCCGACGGGCGCGGAC
>DASYVZ010000237.1:0-7995 GCA_035936515.1 Solirubrobacteraceae bacterium
TCCACGGCACGATGGGCCAGGTCCTCGTCGACGGCGTCGAGGAGATTCTCGGCCGGAAGGTCATCGTGTTCATGAGCGACAACCACATCGATCCCGATATCGCCGTAGAGGTCTTCGTGCTCGCACCCGCCGACGCCGAGCAGGGCGGCGACGGGGCCGCGGCGTAGCGAAGACGCCGACCGAAGCGATGGCGGGCGCTGAACTTGGACCCGGTGCCCGAACCTACGTTTCGGAAGCCCCAGGCGTGGTAGCCGCTTCACGCTCGACGCGTTGAGCGTAAATGTGGTGCGCGATCGGGTGACCGCCTGCGGTCGGGTCGTTCGGGGGTCGAGCGCTACGTGGTCAGCTGCGCCATCCAGCAGCGCCTGGGCCCCGGGCCAGCTTCTCCGATGTTCCTGAGCTCCCGCTGCCACCACCTGGCCGGGCTCAAGCGCGTCGCCGTAATCGTCGCGGCCGGTCCACTGTCGACCATCGATGGCCCGCAGCTTCGCAGCTGGCGGGACTCCGACTCGCGGTTCCAAAGCCGCCTCTGACGCGAGCGACGCCATGTCGGTTGCTCGGCCGCGCGACCGGATCGGCTACCGCGGCTATTGTCTGGCGCGTGACGAAGATGGCGCTCGCGTCGAGGCTCGATTCCGTGATCGTCGTCCCCGAGTAGGCCAGGGCGATCACGATGCAACCTTCGCAGGGGGACGCGGGCTTCACGCGTGTTGCGATCGTCAACCGGGGCGAGGCCGCGGTCCGCCTGATCCGGGCGGTGCGCGAGCTGAACCTGGAGCAGGGCTTCGGGATGCGGACGATCGCCTTCCACACGGAGGCCGAGCGGCGGGCGATGTTCGTGCTCGAAGCCGACGAGTCCATGCCGATCGGTGGGGCGAGCCCCTACCTCGACCACGCTGAGCTCGAGCGGGCGCTCCGCGAGACCGGGGCCGATGCGGCCTGGGTGGGGTGGGGGTTCGTCGCCGAGGATCCCGCCTTCGCCGAGCTGTGCGCACGCATCGGCGTCGTGTTCGTCGGCCCGCCGCCGGAGGTCATGCGCCGCCTGGGCGACAAGATCGGGGCCAAGCTGTTTGCCGAGGAAGTGGGCGTGCCGGTGGCCGCCTGGAGCCGCACCCCGGTGGAGACGGTGGACGCCGCCGTCGAGGCCGCCCAGAAGATCGGGTACCCGGTCATGATCAAGGCCCGGGCCGGAGGGGGCGGGCGCGGCATTCGCGTCGCCGTCTCCGAGGAGGAGCTGGCGCCGGCGTTCGAGCGCGCGCGGGACGAGGCGCTGCGCTCATTCGGCGATGCCTCGATCTTCATCGAGAGCCTGGTCACAGGTGCGCACCACGTCGAGGTTCAGGTCATCGCCGACGACCACGGCACCGTCTGGGCGGCGGGCGTGCGCGACTGCTCGATCCAGCGCCGCAACCAGAAGGTGATCGAGGAGTCGAGCTCGCCGGTCCTCAGCGCCGAGCAGGAGCGCGAGCTGCGGGCGGCGGCAGTCAAGCTGACCGCGTCCGCCGGTTACCGCAATGCCGGCACCGTCGAGTTTCTCTACCAACCCGACGAGAAGGTCTTCACCTTTCTCGAGGTCAATCCCCGCCTCCAGGTCGAGCACCCCGTCACCGAGATGACGACCGGCCTGGACCTCGTGAAGCTCCAGCTCCACGTGGCGCGCGGCGGACGCCTGGACGGCGAGCCCCCGGCCGAATCCGGCCACGCGATCGAGGCCCGCCTCAACGCCGAGGACCCCGAACGAGGTTTCGCCCCGTCGCCGGGGACGATCGAGCTCCTCAGGCTTCCCTCCGGGCCGGGCGTGCGGGTCGAGACGGGTGTCGCCGAGGGCGACCTCATCCCGGCCGAGTACGACTCGATGGTCGCCAAGGTCATCGGCTGGGGGCGCGACCGTGCCGAGGCGAGGACGCGGTTGCTCCGAGCTCTCGGCGAGACGACCGTGGTCGTCCGTGGCGGAACGACGAACAAGGCCTTCCTGCTCGACCTTCTCGACCGTCCGCAGATCGTCGCAGGCACGGCCGACACCGGCTGGCTCGATCGCCTCGTCGCCGGCGACGGACACATCCCCACCCGGCACGCAGACATCGCGCTGCTCGCCGCCGCGATCGACTCCTACGACGCCGAGGAGGAGATCGAGCGCCGCGGCTTCTACACCGAAGCCAGCCGCGGCCGGCCCCAGGCCAGCCACGAGATCGGCCGGACCGCCGAGCTCACCCACCACCGGCAGACCTACCGCCTGACCGTCGCCCAGGTGGCGCCGCGTCGCTACAGGATCGACGCCCACGGGGTGACCGTCGACGTGCACGTCGAGCCCCTGCGACGCTTCCAGAGCCGGCTCTCGATCGCCGGGCAGGCCTTCAGGATCACATCGGTCACCCACGGCCCAGATCAGCTGGTGGAGGTCGAGGGCGTCGCCCACCGGGTATCCCGAGACAAGGGCGGCATCGTCCGCGCGCCGGCGCCGGCGCTCGTGGTGGCCGTGAGCGTCGAGCCCGGCGACGAGGTGCAGGCGGGCGCGCCGGTCGCGCTCCTCGAGGCGATGAAGATGGAGATGACGATCGTCGCCACGCACGCGGGGCGCGTGCGGGAGGTTCTCGTGGCCGGCAACGTCCACGTCGACGCGGGAGCCCCGCTCCTGCGCGTCGAGCCGCGGCCCGCGGAGGGTGCGGGCGCGCCCGACATGCCGCGCATCGGCTTCGACACGCTGGCCGCTGCGGACGAGCCTGGGGGTGCTGCGAGCGCCCGCGAGCACCTGGATGCCCTGCGCAGCCTGATCATGGGCTTCGACGTGAGCGAGGAGGAAGCTCGCCGGCTCGTCGCCGAGTTCGAGGGGGCGCGACGCCAGCTACCTGCCGACGACCCCGAGCTGCTGCACGGCGAGCTCGAGATCCTCGAGATCTTCGCCGACCTGGCGGAGCTCTCGCGCAACTGGCCGGCGAGCGCGGTGGGGGAGCTCGACGAGGAGGAAGGCGAACGCGTCCGCAACCCGCGTGAGCATCTGCGGTCCTACCTGCACTCGCTCGACGTCGAACGCGAGGGCCTGCCGCAGACGTTCCGGCACCGACTCGCGCGCGCGCTGGCCCGCTACGGCGTGCACGACCTCGAGCGGACCCCGGAACTCGAGGAGGCCGTCTACCGGATCTTCCTCGCCCACCAGCGCGCGCCGTCCCAGCTTCCGGCCGTGATGGCGCTCCTCGACCAGCGCCTCCAGCACGCCGAGGCGCTGCCGGAACGCCTGCGCGACGAGTTCCGCGCGACGCTCGATCGGCTCATCGTCGCGACGCAGCTGCGCCATCCGGCCGTGGGCGAGCTCGCGCGCAGCGTGCGCTTCCGCGTCTTCGACCAGCCCCTCCTCGAGCAGGCTCGCGACCGGGACTTCGCAACCGTGAGAGAGCAGCTCGGCTACCTCGCCGCAAACCCGGAGGCTCCTGACTACGCCGACCGCATCGAGTCGCTCGTCGGCAGCCCGCACACGCTGATCCGGCTGCTGGGCGAGCGGATCGGCGCGCGGGAGGGCCACGAGCCGATGGTGGAGCTCCTCACCCGCCGCCACTACAGGATCCGGCAGCTCGAGGATGTCTGTCCGGTGCAGCGCGACGGACGGCAGTTCGTCACCGCCCACTACGAGCACGACGGCCGGCGCGTCGAGCTCATCACGACGCTGACCGAGTTCTCGGAGCTGGCCGCGGCCGCGGCGGCGGTGGCCGCGCTCGCGCCCGACGATCCCGGCTCGGAAGCGGTCGTCGACCTCTACCTCTCCTGGAGCGAGCCACCGCCCGACGCCGACGCGATGGCCGCCGAGCTCGGCGCAGCCCTCGCTGACGCGCGGCTGCCGCCGTCGGTGCGGCGGGTGGCGGTGGCCGTCAGCAGCCGGGGCGGTGCCGACTCAGATCACTTCACGTTCAGGCCGGCCGACGGCGGGCTCGCCGAGGATCGCGTCGGCCGCGGGCTGCACCCGATGATCGCGCAGCGGCTCGATCTCTGGCGGCTCGCCAACTTCGACGTCACGCGCCTGCCGACGGTCGAGGACGTCTACCTCTACCACTGCGTCGGGCGTGAGAACCCGTCCGACGAGCGCCTCGTCGCGCTGGCCGAGATACGCGATCTCACCCCCGTGCGCGATGCCGACGGCCGGCTCACCTCGCTGCCGGAGACCGAACGGCTGCTCGCCGCCTGCCTGGACGGCATCCGCCGCTTCCAGGTCCAGCGCCCTGCTCGCAAGCGGCTGCACGCAAACCGCGTGCTGCTCTGCGTCTGGCCGCTCCTCGACGTGCCGCTCGACGAGCTGCTGTCGGTCACCCGGACGCTGGCTCCGCTCACCGTCGGGCTCGGGTTGGAAGACGTCGTGATCGAGGCGCGCCTGCCCGCGCCGCCCGACGGAGAGCCGCGCGACATGGCCCTCGGCTTCTCCTACCAGCCCGGCAAGGGCGTGACGCTGTCGGTCGACGAGCCGCCGACCGAGCCCATCCCGACCCTGGACGAGTACGCCCAGAAGGTGCTGCAGGCGCGGCGCCGGGGGACGGTCTACCCGTACGAGCTCGTCCCCCTCCTGATCGGCGACGACGGGACCTTCACCGAGTACGACCTCGACGAGGACGCCCGTCTGGTGCCGGTGCAGCGCCCCTTCGGCGCCAACACCGCCGGCATCGTCGTGGGCGTCGTGCGGACGATCACCGACCGCCATCCCGAGGGGATGGCGCGCGTGGCGCTCTTCGGCGACCCGACGAGGGCGCTCGGCGCGATCGCCGAGCCCGAGTCCGTCCGGATCATGCGGGCGCTCGACCTCGCCGACGAGATGCAGGTGCCCGTCGAATGGCTCGCCGTGTCGGCCGGGGCGAAGATCTCGATGGACAGCGGCACCGAGAACATGGACTGGATCTCACGCGTGCTGCGGCGCCTGATCACGTTCACGCAGGGCGGCGGCGAGGTCAACGTCGTCGTCGCCGGGATCAACGTCGGCGCGCAGCCGTACTGGAACGCGGAGGCGACGATGCTCCTGCACACGCGCGGCATCCTCGTCATGACGCCCGACAGCGCCATGCTGCTCACCGGCAAGCAGGCGCTCGACTACTCGGGCGGCGTCTCGGCCGAGGACAACTTCGGGATCGGCGGCTATGACCGGATCATGGGTCCCAACGGCCAGGCCCAGTACTGGGCCGAGGACCTGGCCGCGGCCTGCGACGTCCTGTTGTCGCACTACGAGCACACCTACGTCGCCCCCGGCGAGCGCTTTCCGCGGCGCGCGCCGACGACCGACCCCGCCGACCGCGACGTTCGCCGCTTCCCGCACCGCGCCGCGACCAGCGACTTCGAGACCGTCGGCGACATCTTCTCCCAGCAGACCAACCCCGAGCGCAAGAAGCCCTTCGACATCCGCACGGTCATGCGCGCCGTCTCCGACCAGGACCACCCGCCGCTCGAGCGCTGGGCGGCGATGGCGGACGCCGAGAGCGCGGTCGTCTTCGACGCCCACCTGGCCGGGCAGCCGGTGGCCATGCTGGGCATCGAGTCGCGGGCGGTGCCCCGCCGCGGCTTGCTGCCCGCCGACGGACCCGACCAGTGGTCGGCGGGGACGCTGTTCCCGCGATCGTCGAAGAAGGTGGCCCGTGCCATCAACGCCGCCAGCGGCAACCGCCCCGTGGTGGTGCTCGCCAACCTCTCGGGCTTCGACGGCTCGCCGGAGTCGCTGCGCAACCTGCAGCTCGAGTACGGCGCGGAGATCGGGCGAGCGGTGGTCAACTTCGACGGGCCGATCGTCTTCTGCGTCGTCTCGCGCTACCACGGCGGAGCCTTCGTGGTCTTCTCCGGGACGCTCAACGACACGATGGAGGTGCTCGCGGTGGAGGGCTCCTACGCGTCGGTCATCGGCGGCGCTCCGGCGGCCGCGACGGTCTTCGCCCGTGACATCAGCAAGCGCACCGACGCCGATCCACGCGTGGCCGAGCTCGAGGCGCGGATGGACGAGGTCGACGACGACGAGCGCGCCCGGCTGCGGGCCGAGCTGGCCGAGATGCGGGCGACGGTTCGATCGGAGAAGCTCGGTGAGGTGGCGGCCGAGTTCGACGCCGCCCACAGCGTCGAGCGGGCGCTCCGCGTCGGCTCGATCGACGCCATCATCCCGGCCGACCGGCTGCGGCCCGCGGTCGTCGAGGCGGTGCAGCGCGGCATGCGACGGACGCTGGAGCGAGGTTGACGCAGCCGATGGCGCGGCGGATCGGAAAGCTGCTGGTCGCCAACCGCGGTGAGATCGCCATCCGCATCTTCCGCGCCGCGGACGAGCTCGGGCTGCAGACCGTGGCCGTCTACTCGCACGAGGACCGCTTCGCGCTGCATCGCTTCAAGGCCGAGGAGTCCTACCTCGTGGGTCGCGGCAAGGAGCCGGTGCAGGCCTACCTCGGGATCGAGGAGATCGTGCAGGTGGCCCTCGACGCCGGCGTCGATGCGATCCACCCGGGCTACGGCCTGCTGTCCGAGAACCCCGAGCTGGCCGCGGCCTGCGCGGCCGCGGGCATCGTCTGGATCGGGCCCCCCGTCGCGGTCATGGAGGGCCTCGGCGACAAGGTGTCGGCCCGCGCGGTGGCCGAGCGGGCGGGCGTGCCGGTCATGCCGGCCACGCAACCGCTGCCCGACGACGACGCCGCGGTGCGGCGGCTCGGCGACGAGGTCGGCTTCCCGCTGATGGTCAAGGCGAGCTGGGGCGGCGGCGGGCGCGGCATGCGCGTCGTCCACGACCCGTCCGACCTCGTCGAGCAGGTGGCCGCGGCGCGCCGGGAGGCGCGTGCCGCGTTCGGACGCGACGACGTGTTCCTCGAACGGCTCGTTCAGCGGGCACGTCACCTCGAGGTCCAGATCCTCGCCGACGAGTCCGGCGAGGTCGTGCACCTCTACGAGCGCGACTGCACGGTGCAGCGCCGCCACCAGAAGGTCGTCGAGCAGGCGCCCGCCGCGGCGCTGGACCCGGAGACCCGGGAGGAGCTCTGCCGGGCCGCCGTGCAGCTCGCGCGGGAGGCCGGCTACCGCAACGCGGGTACGGTGGAGTTCCTCCAGGACATCGACAGCGAACGCTTCTTCTTCATCGAGGTCAACCCGCGCATCCAGGTGGAGCACACGGTCACCGAGATGGTCACCGGCGTGGACCTCGTGAAGGCGCAGATCCGGCTGGCCGAGGGCGCTCGCATCGGCACCCCCGATAGTGGGGTTCCGCCGCAGGCCGAGATCGTGCTCAACGGCCACGCGCTGCAGTGTCGCGTGACCACCGAGGATCCCGAGAACGACTTCATCCCCGACTACGGGCGCATCATCACCAAGCGCGAGGCCAGCGGCTTCGGCATCCGCCTGGACGGCGGCACGTCTCATGTCGGCGGCGTGGTCACGCCGTTCTACGACTCCCTGCTCGAGAAGATCACGGCGTGGGCCCCGACTCCCGAGGAGGTCGTCGCGCGGATGAGCCGAGCCCTGCGCGAGTACCGCATCCGCGGGGTCAAGACCAACCTGCTGTTCCTCAACGCGCTGATCACGCACCCGCGCTTCAACTCCGGCGAGGTGACCACGCGGTTCATCGACGAGACCCCCGAGCTGTTCGACTTCGCCCCGCACCAGGACCGGGGCACCCGCCTGCTGGTCTTCGTCGGGGATGTGCTCGTCAACGGCAACCCGACGGTGGAAGGGCAGCCGGACCCCGGTCCTCTGCCGCGGGCGCCCGTACCCGACGTGCCCCACACCCCGCGGCTGGAGCCGGGGACGCGCGACCTGTTGCAGGAGCTCGGCCCCGAGGGCTTCGCGCGCTGGATGCGCGACCAGGATCGCCTGCTGCTCACCGACACGAGCTTCCGCGACGCCCACCAGTCGCTCCTGGCCACCCGGGTGCGCACCCACGACCTGCTCCGCATCGCCCCGCTGTACGCGCGCCGGCTGGACGGCCTCTTCTCGCTGGAGTGCTGGGGTGGGGCCACGTTCGACGTCGCCATGCGCTTTCTGAAGGAGGACCCGTGGGACCGG
>DASYVZ010000238.1:0-5044 GCA_035936515.1 Solirubrobacteraceae bacterium
GGCGTCCCTCGGCGGCGCCCCGGCGGCCGCGGCGCGGCTCGGCGCGCTCGGAGCTGGTCGGGAGGCTGCTCGTCGCGATCCCGGCGGCCATCTACGCGATCGTGATCATCGCGCTCGGCGAGTGGTGGTTCGCGCTCGGCATCCTGCCGCTGGCGATCATCGCCGCCGGCGAGCTCTTCGACCTCTATGCCGACGCCGAGCCGGTCCGGCTGGCCGGCTTCATCGGCGTCATCGCGCTGATCCTCGCCGCGTACTTCGGCGACGGCTTTCACGTCCTGCTGACGCTGCTGGCGTTCTTTCCCGTCCTGTTCGCGGTCACGCTCATGCAGCGGAAGGCCGGCACGCTGGGAATGGCGATCACCGTCTTCGGGGTCGTCTGGATCGGCGTCTCGCTGGCCCACGGGGTGCTGCTGCGCGACCTGCCGCACGGCGGCGGCATCATCGTCGACATCCTCGTCGGCACGTTCGTCGGCGACTCCGGCGCCTACATCGGCGGACGCTGGTTCGGGCGGCGCAAGCTCGCTCCGGCGATCTCGCCGAACAAGACCGTGGAGGGGCTTGCGATCGGGATGGTCACCGCGGTCGTGGCGACGTGGCTGGCCGGCACCTACCAGGACTGGCTGTCGGGCACCGACGCGCTCCTGCTGGGGATCGGCGTCGCGCTCGCCGCCCCGCTGGGAGACCTTTTCGAGTCCTTCGTCAAGCGCGACGCCGGCACGAAGGACACCGGCCGGCTGTTCGGCCCGCACGGCGGCGCGCTGGATCGGCTCGACGCGGTGCTGTTCACAGCCGTCGTCGGCTACTACGTGTGGCTCGCGCTGCTGTAGGGCGCCCGAGACGCCCTGCCGCGGCAGGGCGTCTCTGTGCGTGGCGTCCGGTCAGGGATTGCGGAGCGTCAGGCGGAAGACCCGCTCGCAGTCTCGAAGGCGATCTCTGCCGTCGGCGCGGACGGTGTCGCGGCCGCTGCCGCAGCTGATGGTCTCGACGCTGCCGTTGGCCGCATCGATGACGTCGTTACCCGAGCCACCGAAGTAGCTGTTGCGTCCGTCGCCGCCGTCGATCCTGTCGTTCCCGCGGCCGCCGGAGAGCCGGTCGCCGTCGAGGCCGCCGGACAGCCGGTCGTTGCCGTCGTCGCCGTAGAGCCGGTCACGGCCGTCGCCGCCGGAGAGGCGGTCGCGTTCGTCGTCGCCGTCCAGACGGTCTTCGCCCAGGCCGCCCTCCAGGTAGTCGATGCCGTCACCGCCGGTGAGCCTGTCGTCACCGCGGCCGCCGTTGATGTCGTCCGGCCCCGCCTCGCCCCGCAGCAGGTCGTCGCCGAGGCCGCCGGAGAGGAAGTCGAAGCCCTCGCCGCCGAAGACGGCGTCGGCATCGGCGCCGCCGTTGAGGTCGTCGGGTCCGTCTTCGCCGAAGATCGTGTCCGTGCCGCTGCCACCGGACATCTCGTCAAAGCCGCTGCCGCCGCGCAGGCAGTCGTTTCCCTGCAGGCCGTTGACGATGTCGTCGCCCTCGCCGGCGAGGATGCGGTCGGGCCCCGGCGTGCCGTTGAGCGTGTTCGGCCCGGCGGTGCCGCTGATCGGCGCCTGCGTGTCGTTCGGGCACGGCCCTCCCTCCTGTGCTCCGGCCGAAGCCTGGAGTGTCAGCGGCACTGCCAGTGCCAGAAGCGCGCCGCAGATGAGCCGGCGAGCAGAAAGCGCGTCAGACATGTTCCCCCCGATTGTCAGTGGACACCGCATGCGAACACTAGGTTTACCGGTAAGTTGCGAAGGAGGCGTCCACGAGCGCGCCGACGACCCGCGAGCGCTCGTCCTCCTCCGGGTGCCAGAGGACGCCGAGCAGAAAGCGCGCCGCCGGGTCCTCGATCGCCTCGGCGCTGTCGTCAAGCGTCGCGCGCCCGGTCACGCGCAGGCCGTCGCCGATCCGGTCGGGCCCCTGATGGTGATGTGAGAGCACGGCCTCGGTCTCGTTGCCGGTGGCGGCCGCCGCCAGCGAGCCCGGCTCGAGCCGCACCTCGTGGCGGGCGAAGCTCGCCGGCAGCGCGCGGTGCTCGTCGTGGTGCAGCACGTCGGGCAGGTGCTGGTGCAGCGTGCCGCCATGAGCGACGTTGAGCAGCTGCATCCCACGGCAGATGCCCAGGAGAGGGATGTCGTGCTCCTTCGCGCCGCGCGCCAGCGCGATCTCGAAGCCGTCGCGGCGCGGCTCCTCGTCGGCCGTCGCCGGGTGCGGCTCCTGGCCGTAGCGACGCGGAGCGACGTCGCTGCCGCCGCCGCTCAGGATCACGCCGTCGAGTACGGCGAGCAGGTCCCGCGGGTGCTCGGCGTCCGCGTCGTCGGCGACGAGCAGAAGCGCCCGGGCACCGGCGCGCTGGACGGCGCGGACGTACGCGAAGGGGGAGAAGGCCGCATGCTCGTCCCACTCGCCGGACCGGATGTCGCCGACGCTGCAGGTGATGCCGATGGTGGGGCGGCTCGTCACGTTCGCGCAGGATAGGCGCGTGGGCGGTGCGAGTCCGCCAACCAGCGCCTGCCAGAATGCGCCGATGCCCCGGCGTCTTCTCATCCTCGGATCGACCGGGTCGATCGGCACGCAGGCGCTCGACATCGTCGCACGCGACCCCGAGCTCGAGCTCGTCGGCCTCAGCGCCGAGCGCTCCTGGGACGCGCTGATCGAGCAGGCGCGGCGCTTCGGCGTCGGACGCGTGGCGCTCGCCGACGGCGACGCCGGCGCGCGCGCCGCCGAGGCCTGGACCGACGGCGAGGTGCTCGTGGGCGCGGAGGGCCTCGTGCGGCTCGTCCTCGAATCCGGGGCCGACCTCGTCCTCAACGCGCTCGTCGGCTCCGCCGGACTGGGCCCCACGGTCGCCGCGCTCGGCGAGGGGATCGACCTCGCGCTCGCCAACAAGGAGTCGCTCGTCGTCGGGGGCGAGCTCGTGATGGCACTCGCCGAGGCGACCGGCGCGCAGATCCTGCCCGTGGACTCCGAGCACTCGGCGCTGCACCAGCTGCTGGCCGGCGAGGCGGCGGGAACCGTCGAGAAGCTCGTGCTGACGGCGTCGGGCGGCCCGTTTCGCGGGCGCACCCGCGCCGATCTCGCCGAGGTCACCGTCGACGAGGCGCTCGCCCACCCGACCTGGGACATGGGCGGCAAGATCTCGATCGACTCGGCGACCCTCATGAACAAGGGCCTGGAGGTCATCGAGGCCTTCCACCTCTTCGGCGTGCCCTACGAGCGCATCGAGGTCGTCGTGCACCCCCAGTCGATCGTCCACAGCATGATCACGCTGTGCGACGGCGCCGCCCTCGCGCACCTCGGAACTCCCGACATGCGGGTGCCGATCTCCTACGCGCTGCACTACCCCGACCGCGTCGACGTGCCGGTCGCGGCGCTCGACCTCGCGCAAGTCGGCGCGCTGACGTTCGAGCCCGTCGACGCGGAGGCGTTTCCGGCGCTGGCACTCGCCCGCGCCGCCGCCGTCGCCGGCGGCACGGCGCCGTGCGTGCTCAACGCCGCCAACGAGGTCGCCGTGCATGCCTTCCTGGGCGGAAAGCTCAGCTTCCTCGGGATCGCAGCCGTCATCGAAGGTGCGCTCGAGCGCCTGCCGGCCACCCGCGTGCGCGCGTTCGAATCGCTCTACGAGGCCGACCGAGAGGCCCGCGCCGTCGCGGCCGAGCTTGTCGAAGCCTGGTCAGAGCGGCTCCTACACTGACCCGGTGAGCTACTTCCTGGCCTTCGCGGGCTTTGCGGCGCTGATCATCCTGCACGAGTTCGGGCATTTCGTGGCCGCCAAGGCCGTCGGGATGCGCGTCGAGCGCTTCTCCCTGTTCTTCCCGCCGCTCGTCGCCAAGTGGCGGCCGAAGAACAGCGAGACGGAGTACGCGATCGGGGCGATCCCGCTCGGGGGCTACGTGAAGATCACCGGGATGAATCCCGACGAGGAGATGGCCCCGGAGGTCGCTCATCGGGCGTATTACCGCCAGAAGGTCTGGAAGCGGATCGTCGTCATCGCCGCCGGTCCGGCGGTCAACATCGTCCTCGCGTTCCTCATCCTGTGGGTGCTGTTCGCCGCGCGCCCCATGCAGTACGTGCAGCCGGTGGTCGAGCGCATCGAGCCCGACAGCCCGGCGCAGGGCGTCCTGCAGCCGGGCGATCGGATTCTCTCGGTCGACGGCGTCGCGGGCTACGCCCCTGGCGTATCCGCCGAGCAGGGGACCGATCGCGTCGAGGCGCTGCGCGAGGCGATCACGAAGCACGGCTGCGCTGGCGAGGAGCGCGACGGTTGCGCGGCGACGCAGCCCGTCGAGCTGGTCGTGCTGCGCGACGGCGAGCGGCGCAGCCTCGAGGTCGTGCCGCGCTACGACGAGCGGGCGGACCGGCTGCTGATCGGCTTCGGCTTCGGCACCCGCGGAGTGGACGTCGGCGTCGGTGAGGCGGCGCAGCTGAGCGTGACCGGGATGTGGAACGTCACCACGCTGACCGTGCAGGCGATCGTCAAGCTCGTCTACGACAAGGAGGCGCGCGAGGAGGTCTCCGGCGTCGTCGGCTCCTACGAGGCGACGCGCCAGACGCTCGAGTTCGACACGGTGCGGGCGATCAGCATCCTGGCGCTGATCTCGCTGTCGCTGGGCATCATCAACCTCTTTCCCTTCCTGCCGCTCGACGGCGGCCACATCTTCTGGGCGCTGGCCGAGAAGGTCCGCGGCCGCGCCATCTCGTTCCGGGTCATGGAGCGCGCGTCGATCGTCGGCTTCGTGCTCGTGCTGATGCTCTTCTACGTCGGGTTGTCCAACGACATCGGGCGATTGACGAGCGGGGAGGGCTTCGGCGTCCGCTAGGGCGCCGGCGCCAGCTCGACGCGCTCGAGGTCCCACACCGGCAGGTCGGCATCGGCGGCCGTGACCTCGAAGTCGGCCAGCGCGGCGGCGCCGAGCGCCGCAAACGCCGCGCGCGTGCGCTCGAGGTAGTCGCGACTGACGACCGCGACCCCGTCCGCGCGAGCCTGCACGAGCCGGCCGCGGCCCAGGGCACCGCCGACGTACGCCCAGACGGT
>DASYVZ010000239.1:0-3378 GCA_035936515.1 Solirubrobacteraceae bacterium
GACGGCCGCGTCGCGACGATGGGGACCGGCGGCGAGGACCTCGTCGTCCTCGTCGAGGAGCCCGGCGCTGCGCCGGGCGGCCGCCACGCCGGGCTGTACCACTACGCCCTGCGCTTCGAGGAGCGTCGCGAGCTCGCCCGCGCCGTCAAGCGCCTGGAGAGCACGCAGACACGGATCGAAGGTGCCTCGGATCACGGAGTTTCGGAGGCGATCTACCTGCGCGACGTCGACGACAACGGGATCGAGCTGTACGCCGACCGGCCACGCCGGCGCTGGCCGCCGCCGCGGGTCGCCGGGGAGCGCGTCGAGATGTACACGATGGCGCTGGACATGCCCGAGCTCATGCGCTGCGTCGAGGCCGAGGAGCCGCGCGCGCACGCAGGCGCCGGGCTCGTCGTGGGCCACGTGCACCTGCACGTCGGCGACGTCGAACAGGCGCTGACCTTCTACCGCGACGTGCTCGGCTTCGAGGTCATGGTCAACCTCGGCAACGCAGCGTTCCTGTCGGCGGGCGGCTACCACCACCACCTCGGCCTCAACGTCTGGCTCGGGCCCGACGTGCAGCCGCGTCCGTCGCGAGCGGCGGGGCTACGCGAGTGGACGGTCCTGCTCGCCTCACGCGAGGAGCTCGCCGCGGTGCGCGCGCGGGTGGCCGCCGCGGGCCTCGAGGTACACGCCCACCGCGGCGGCTTCCTCGTGCGGGACCCGTGGGAGACCGCGCTGGCGTTTCGGGTCGGCTGAGACCGCAGACAATGCGGGCGGAGGGACTTGAACCCCCACGGCTTGCGCCACCGGCACCTAAAGCCGGCGTGTCTACCAAATTCCACCACGCCCGCGCGTGCCGCCTGGCGTTGCTGATTGTATGTTGGCCACGATGGCCGAGGACGACGTCATCATCGAGCACCCCAACCGCGACAAGCCCCAATCGCAGGCCACGCGCGCGCTCGTCGTCACCCTGCTGCTCCTGAGCACCGGGATCCTCGCAATCGCGACCGTCGGCGGCTGGGAGAAGATCCAGGGCGCCAAGCCGCTCCACGTCGTCTACATCGTCGTCTACCTGCTGCTCGCGTTCTTCATCGCCCGCTGGCGCAGCGGGCTGCTGCCGGTCGCGGCCTCCTTCGCGATCATCCTGCTGATCTTCAGCGCGATCAGCGGCCCGCAGTGGTTCGCCCGCGACAAGCCGGGTTTCGACGATCCGCTGCTGAGCGCGGGCATCCTAGGGGTGCTCACGCTCGTGCTCGTCCCGCTGCAGCTCCTGCTGATCGCCGCGGCGGCGCGCGGGTTCTCGCAGAAGTGGAGCGTGGAGGTCGAGCGCAGGACCGGCGGCCGGCCGCCGTACGTGCCCCAGGCGGGCTGACCGTACAATCGGCACCTCGCCCGGGTGCTGGAACTGGAATACAGGATCGGCTCAAAACCGATTGCCCGTGAGGGATTGTGGGTTCGAATCCCACCCCGGGTATCGCCCGCTGTCATGCCTCGCGCGCGCCGGGCGACGCCGCACGGTCCAGCCGCCGTCGCAGCGCCTCGCCGAGCAGCCCGAGCAAGATGCCGACCGCCGCCGCGACCGCGACCGGCTTCCAGACGTTGTGCTCGAAGGTGGACCCGCCGAACCAGCCGAGCGCGCCGGCGTACGTTGCCCACAGCGCGGCGCCCACTCCGTCGGCACAAGCGAAGCGCAGCCACCGCATCTGCAGCGTTCCGGCGGCCAGCGTCGTCGCAGTCCTGCCGCCGGGCACGAAGCGCGCGACGACGACGATCCAGACTCCCCGCACCCGCAACTGGCGCCGGCTCCACTCGATCTGAGACCGCATCCTCCCAGCGCGCGCCAAGCGGTCGATCGCCCCGCGGCCCACCAGCCGCCCCAGCAGATAGCTCGCGTTGTCGCCGAGGACGGCGCCGGCGATGGCGGCCAACAGCACGAGCACGATCGACAGCTCGTCGTTGGCCGCGAGGACCGCAGCGGCAATGACCGCCGTCTCCCCCGGAACCACGGGAAACACGGCGTCGGTCGCGACGATCCCCAGCACGAGCGCGTACGTCCATGGCGACCCGCCGATCGCCTCCGTTAGCCACTCGAACACCGCCTCGTCCTACCCGCCGTCCGACCGTCGCCCTTCCCATCCTCGCAAGCATCATCGCGCTTGGCCTCCCCGGCCGGCCGATCAAGGTGCCACCCGGGCGCCGCCGATCGATCCCGAGGCTCAGCATCGCTGCGAACGAAGCAGTCGCTCAGACGGCCGGTCGTCGGTGCGGACGACTCCACAGACCAGCTATCTACGTCACGAGCGCGGTGAGCTCCTCGAGCAGCGCGGCCGGTGCCACGACGATGCCGCTCGGCAGCTCGCCCTCGGCCGCGAGTTGCGCCACCGAGAGGCCGGCCTCCTCGCACAGCAGCACCCCCGCCGCGACGTCCCATATGTGCACACCGCGCTCGTAGTAGGCGTCGAAGCGCCCGGCCGCCGTCCAGGCGAGGTCCAGCGCCGCGCTGCCCATCCGCCGCACGTCGCGCACGCGCGGCAGCAGCCGCCCGACGACCTGCGCCTGCGCGTCACGCACACGCGGGTCGTAGGCGAACCCGGTGGCGACCAGCGCCGGCGCGAGCTCGGCCTGCTCCGAACCGCGAACCGCGATGGCGTTGCAGGTGGACCCGCCGCCGCGCGCGCCTCCGAACAGCTCCTCGCGCACCGGGTCGTAGACGATCCCCACGAGCCCGCCCTCGTCGTCGTGCACGGCCACGCTGACGCACCACTGCGGCACGCCGAAGAGGAAGTTCACGGTCCCGTCGAGCGGGTCGACGATCCAGCGCAGGCCCGCGCCCTCCTGCGTCTCGCCGCCCTCCTCACCGAGGATCGCGTCCTCCGGACGGTGGCCGGTGATGATGTCGCGGATCGCCCCCTCGGCGGCGAGGTCGGCCTCCGAGACGAGGTCCGTCGGCGTCGACTTCGAGCCGGTGGCGCGCTCTGCGCCGCCCTCGAAGCGCTCGCGCAACAGCTCGCCGGCGGCGCGCGCGGCCTGCTCGGCGACGGTGCGCAGCTCGCCGCTCAAGAGACCGGCGGGCGCGCGTCGGCCCACGGGCGGGCGACCTCGAGCTCATGCGCGAGCGAGAAGAGCTTCGCCTCGCCGCCGGGCGGTGCGACAAGCTGGACCGACAGCGGCAGGCCATCGGCGTCGAAGCCCGCGGGCACCGCGGCGGCGGGGTTGCCGACGTGGTTCCAGACGCCGTTGAACGGCACCCAGCGCAGCGCCCCGTTGAGCGTGTAGGACGCGCCGCGGCCCTCGTAGCTGCCGACCGGCAGCGCCGAGCGCGTGAGCGTCGGGCCGAGGACGATGTCGACGTCGTCGAAGATCGCGTTGACGCGGGCCGCGTCGGCCGTCTGC
>DASYVZ010000240.1:0-4344 GCA_035936515.1 Solirubrobacteraceae bacterium
CGCCAGGACGGTCGCCGCCTGCGCGTGCACGGCCGCCGACTTCGCCCACCCGACGCGGACGCTCGCGGCGAGCGTGCGGCTGGGCGGGTCCGAATCGTCGCCGAGCGCGGCCGTGAAGTCCGTCGAGACGAGGTGGACCGACAGCACCTCGAGCGTGAGTCCGAGGCCGCGCGCGCGACGGCCGGCGGCGATGACGTCGGCGAGAGCGATCCCGAACCGGCTCGGATGTCCCTCCGGCCCGGGCAGCCCGACGCGCAGCCCGGCACGGGTGACGCCGGCCACGGCCAGCCGCTCCAGCTCCGCGATGCTGTCGGCGATGACGAGGGCGCCGTCGGCGGCGCAGCGCTCGAGCAGCGCATCCGGCTTCGCCGGGCCGTTGAGCGTGGTGCGAGCGCCGTCGACGCCGACGACGTCGCGTGCCAGCGCGTATTCGGCGGCGCAGACCACCTCCGCCCCCGCGTCGTCCTCGGCGAAGGCCCGCAGGAAGGCGGTCGTGCGGTTGGTCTTGTAGGAGTAGGCGACCTCGACGTCGGGCCAGGCTGCCGCCCACGCTGCGCGAAAACCGGTCAGCCGCTCGCGCGCGCGGTCGACGTCGGCCAGCCACAGCGGCGAGCCGTGCTCGGCGAGCAGCTCGGCGACGCTCATCGGCGACCCCGGATCGTCGCCGCGAGATCGATCGCCAGCGGCGTGGCCTTGCTCTCCAGCAGCGCCGCGACCGGCTCGCGCCAGCGCCCGGACCCCGCCTCCGCGATCGCCTCGGGGAGCATCGCGCGCAAATGCTCCATCGCCCACGGGTCCGGGCGCGACAGGTTCAGCCGCAGCGTCGTCGCCGCTGCGGTGGTGCCCATCCCGTCGCCGGGATACGTGGCGACGTGGCGCGCGAACAGCGCGACCATCAGCTCCTGCGCGGTGACCCCCGCGCCCGACGTGTCCAGCGCGCACGCGAGCCCGCGCACCGGTGCCGTCGCCAGCTCGATGCCGTCGACACCGCTGAGCGTGGCCTGCAGGTGGGCGAGGTTGCGGCGCACGATCGCCTCGGCGTGCGCGAGGTAGCCCTCGTCGCGCAACGCGGCCAGCGCCCCGTGCTGGGCGACGAGGCTCGTGTTCAAGCGCGTCAGCGCCGCCTTCAGGCGCAGGCAGCTGCGCATGAGCCGCGACGGCCCGCCGAGGAAGCCGATCCGCGCACCGGCCATGCCGTAGCAGTGCGACACCGAGAACGTGGCGACCGCGTTCTCGGTGAGCTCCAGCGCCGGCAGCGACCTGAACGGCGCGTCGCGGTCGATCACGATCGAGCCGTGCGTGACGTCGTGGATGAGCAGCAGGTCGTGCTCGTCGGCGAGGCGCGCCAGAGCGGCCAGCTCGTCCTCGCTCTGCACGGTGCCGTACGGGTTCAGCGGGTCGACGATGACGATCGCGCGGGTGCGCGGGGTGATCGCCGCAGCCACGACGTCGGGGTCGAGCCGGTAGCCGTTCGTCGCGTCGATCGACACCGTGACCGGCGTCGCGCCGGTGGCGATGACCGCCGACGGCACGTGAAAGTAGCCCGGGTCCGACAGGATGACCTCGTCGCCCGGCCCGACGACGGCCATGAGCGACAGCGCGATCCCCGCCTGCGCGCCCTCGGTGCCGATGACCTCGAAGCCCTCGTCGCGGGCGCGGCCGAGGACGCCCGCCGCGGCGTCCCGCAGCGGCTCGATGAGGTCGGGGCTGTACTGGTTGAGGTGCTCGGCGGTCACGGCCTCGCGCATCGCGCGCACGGCGCTCGGCGGCGGCCCCGCAAAGCACGTCAGCCAGCCGAGGTCGGCCCATGTCGCGGGATCCAGCCGCGTCGTGCCGCCGGGATAGAGCGTGGCGGGGTCGAGGCCGACGATCCCGATCGCGTCGCGGTACGTCAGGTAGTTCCACATCGCGTGGTGCGAGCGCTCGAGCGCGCGCAGCCGCTCGGAGGCGAGCAGCGGCGTACTGCCGGGGTCGGCTCCCCACGTCAGCACCGAGGAGCTCATGGCACCGCTCCCGACGCGCGGTCGCGACGCACGAACCGCATCACCCGATAGATCCCGTGCCGATCGGAGCTCACCGATGCGGGCTCCCACCCGGCGGCGCGCGCATAACGCTCGATCTGCTCGGCTGGGCGCAGCCGCCATACGCAGCGCCCGCCTTCGGCGTTGCGCCACACCCGCGCGATGTACTCGATCTCGGGATTGGCGACCTGCACGTTGCAGACGATCTGCGCCGGCGCCACGCGTTCGGCGAGATCGACGAAATGGCGCTCGATGATCGCGTCGTCGTGGTAGATGCCGTAGAGGCCGAGCTCGCAGACCACGTCCGGCCGCGGGCTCAGCGCCGCGAGCGCCGCGCGCTCGAACGCGCTCGCCTGCCGGGTGATCACGCGGTCCTGCACCCCGAGTTCGCCCGCCGCGGCGAGCGCCTGCTCGAGGGCGGCGGCGTCGACGTCGCACAGCACCGCCGTCGCGCCGGGACGCTGCGCGAGGGCGCGCAGCAGATAGGGGCTCGGCCCGGCGGCGAGATCGGCTACGACAGGGCGGTCGGAGTCCGCGGCGTCGATCGCCTCCAGGACGGCCGCCTCCGCGAGGCGGCGAATGTCGCGAAAGGCCTGGCAGGTCGCGCGGTCCAGCAGCCGGCGGTCCAGCAGCCGCCCCAGCAGGGTGCGCCCGACGGCGCGATCGGCGTACACGTGCGCCATGAAGGGCCCGGAGTCGAAGCCGTGCCGATGGCCGATCCGCGCGCCCTCCGACAGGCATGCGCCAGCGCGCGACGCGAGCGAAAGCGCGGTGAAGCGCCACGCGCGCGGCGAGCGCCACGGCAGATCGGCGCGCAGCGCCTCGAACCGGCGGGCGGCGAGCTCAGCCGACATACAGCCCGGTCTCGACGAGCTCGCGCAGCCGGTAGAGCTCGTGGGCGTCGCACGCGGCGCTGTGCGGTCGCGACATCATCGTCGCGAGGCGCTCGCGCGCGCGGTCGTTGTCGGCGGCGACGATCGCGATCGCCACCGCATCCTCGCCCGTGGCGCGCGCGGCGTACGCGTCCAGCAGCTGGCCGAAGTGGTCGAGTGACCCGGCGGCGTAGGCGACGAGCTCGTCGAAGTCGTCGATGACCGCGATGCGCTCGTAGATCGCCTCGCCCTCCGGCGGCGCGATGTAGGCGTCGGGGTCGACGCCGTGGGCGATCGCGCGTGCGCGGAAGAGGTTCATGTGGCGGGCGTTGGCGGCGACGATCTCTGCGAGCAACTGCTTGGCGTACGGGTCGTCGGTCAGCGGCACCCGGATCGAGAACAGGTGGACCCAGCGCCGCATGCCGTAGGCGTGGCGGGCGAAGACCTTGCCGATCCGCCGCGGGTCGTTTCCGAGGACGTCGAGCAGCTCCGCGCGGTTATCGAGCATCGGCGGACGGGGTCCGGAGGACGACGGGCACATAGGAGATCTCGAGGTCGGAGGCGAGCATGTTCGAGACCCAGCAGAAGGGCTTGGCGCGTTCGACCAGGGCCGCGAGGTCGTGCTCGCCCGATGCCGCCGCGACCTCCACGCGCAGACGGCTGTAGCGCAGCTCCTTGCCGACGCGTTCGGCGTCGACGCTGACGCGCAGGCCGGGCAGCTCGATGCCGCGCTTGGCCGCCACGTGCGCGACCGCGAGGCAGAAGCAGCTCGCGAGGCCCGCGAAGAACAGCTCCGTCGGCATCATGCCCTGGTTGCCGCCGCCGTACGTCTCGGGCTCGTCGGCGATCAGCTCGTGATCGCGCGCGCTCACGACGGCCGAAAGACCGCCCTGCCAGCGCGCCTCGACGTGACGCGGCTCGCTCATCCGAGCGCTCCGATCGGATCGGACTTGAACGACCGGTAGGCATCCTCGTGAGCGGCGGCCGCCGCGTCCCAGCCGTGGGCGTCGACGACCTGGCGCCCGCCCGCGACGAGCCGGACCCGCAGTGCCGGCTCGCGAGCGACGCGCGCCAGAGTCCGGCCCAGCGCGTCGCCGTCGCCCGCAGGCGACAGCAGCGCGCTTTCCCCGTGGGCCAGGAACGTGCGAAACACGTCGATCTCCGACGCGACGACCGGCAGCCCGGCCGCCAGGGCCTCGAGCGCGACGAGGCCGAAGCCCTCCTTCGTCGACGGAAACGCGAAGACGTCGGCTGCGCGGTAGTGCCGTTCGAGCTCGGCCGGGCTGACCGTGCCGACGACCCGCACGTGCTCGCTGACGCCGAGCTCGCGCGCGCGCACGTCGAACCGCCCGATCTCGTCGCGATAGTCGAACAAGGTGGCGCCGCCGACGATCAGCAGCAGCGGATCGAGGTCGGAAGCCTGCTCGCGCAGGTGGGCAAAGCCCTCGAGC
>DASYVZ010000241.1:0-2471 GCA_035936515.1 Solirubrobacteraceae bacterium
GCCGCCGCGGGTCGCCTACGAGCCGCCGTCTGCGCCGCCGGCGCATGAGCCGCCGGGGGTCGCGTACGAGCCGCCGTCTCCGCCGCCCCCGGCAGCGCCGCCCGAGCCCGCTCGCCCCTGGCTCGAGGCGGAGCGCTCACGCGCCGAGCCCGAATACCCCGAGCCCGAGCCCGAGCCCGAGCACACCTCGCTGCTCTCGCGCTTCCGCGTCGGGCGCCGAAGGCACGAGCCGCCGCCCGCCGCGCACGACGACCCCTCGCCGAGCTACGAGGAACCGCCGCCGCCGACCTATCAGCCGGCGTCCGCATACGAGCCTCCGCCTCCGCCTCCGCCCGCGCCCTACGGCTACGATCCGCCCACGGTGCACGACGAGCCCGACATCGTGCCCGCCGACGAAGAGCCCGACGTCGAGGACGTGCTCGAGGAGACGCCCGACTTCCTCGAGGAGACTCCGGAGCACGACCGGCTCTGGTTCGAGCAGCGCCCCCCGCGCGACTTCGACTTCGACGACTGACTGCCGCGTGGGCAGGCGGCCGCGCCCGCGGCTCAGGCGACGCCGTCGTGGACGCCGGGCACCTGTTGCTCGGCGGCTGACGGCTCCGGCGCAGCGTCGGCACGCGGCAGCACCTCGACCGGGCCCTCGATCCACGCCTGCACGTGGTCGCCCGGATGCCAGGCGGGAAATCCCAGCCGCCGCGAGCTGATGACCCGACCGGAGGGGAGGCGCAGCCCGACGAGCTGGTCGTGGCCGAAGAAGCGCCGCGAGATCACCTCCGCGGGCGCCGCGGCGGACGGCCCGCTCATGCCGATGGCGACCGACTCGGGGCGCACGAGGACGTCGCAGGCGCCGCTGACGTCGCCGGCGGGAAGGCTGCCGAGCTCGCAGCTCGCGCGGCCGTCGTGCGCGTCACCCGGCAGCACCTCGATGTCGCCGAGGAACTCCGCCATCCAGCGTGAGGCCGGGCGCAGGTAGACCTCCTCCGGAGTGCCGGCCTGCTCGACGCGCCCGTCGCGCATCACCGCGACGGTTTCGGCGATGCTCATCGCCTCCTCCTGGTCGTGGGTGACGAACAGCGCCGTCACGCCCGCCGTGCGCAGGATCTCCGCGACCTCCTGGCGCAGGCGGTCGCGCAGCGAGGCGTCGAGGTTCGAGAACGGCTCGTCGAGCAGCACGAGGTCCGGTGTCGGCGCGAGCGCGCGCGCGAGCGCGACGCGCTGCTGCTGGCCGCCGGAGAGCTCGTGCACCGGGCGCTTCTCGGAGCCGCTCAGGCCGACGAGTTCGAGTGCGTCGCGGATGCGCCCGCTGTCGGGCTTGCGGCCCAGCCCATAGCCGACGTTGCCGCCGACGTCCATGTGCGGAAAGAGCGCGTAGTCCTGGAAGACCATCCCGATCCGCCGCTGCTCGGCGGGGACGAAGCGCTCGGCGCTGGAGACGACGCGCCCGCCGACGACGATCTCGCCCGCGTCGGGCCGCTCGAGGCCCGCGATGAGCCGCAGCGTCGTCGTCTTGCCGCAGCCGCTGGGACCGAGCACCGAGCACGTGCCGCCCGCGCGGACGTCGAGGTCGGCGCCGTCGACGGCGCGCACGGAGCCGAACGCCTTGCACAGGCCGTGCAGCCGCAGGCCGACGCAGGGCGGGGCGAAGCCGCCGTTGCCGTTGCCGTGTGTCGTCGCCATCGCTATGTCCCCACGCTTCCCTTCGCGCTGAGAAGGTACAGCGGCGGCGCCGCGATGAGCAGCAGCAGCAGCGCGGGGAGCGCGCTTGCCTCGAAGAAGCCGAACGAGGTCTGGCGCCAGACGTCGGTCGCGAGGGTGTCAAAGCCGATCGGCGCCAGCAGCAGCGTGGCGGGCAGCTCCTTGAGCGCGTGCAGGAACACGAGCGCCGCGCCGCCGAGCACGCCGCTGGCGACGAGCGGCGTCGTGATCGTGCGAAAGACCGCCATTGGGCTGCGGCCGAGGCCGCGGGCGGCCTCCTCCAGCCGCGGCGGCACCTGCAGCAGCGACGAGCCGATCGGGCTGACGGCGAGCGGCAGGTAGTGGATCGCCAGCGCGAAGACGAGCACCGCGAGCGTCTGGTAGAGCGGAAGAGCGACGCGCGTCGTGAAGAACACGAGCGCGAGCGCCACGACGATGCCCGGCAGCGCGTAGCCCGCGTAGCCGACGCGCTCGACGATCCGTGTCACGTAGCTCGGGTAGCGCACCGACAGCAGCGCGACGACGATCGCCGCCAGCCCGGCGGCGACGGCGGCGCAGGCGGCGGCGAGCAGCGAGTTCCCGGTGTTCGCCATCAGCGCGCTCATCTCAAGGCCGCTGGAGATCTGCTTCGTCGCCCAGTACAGGAGCACGCCGACCGGCAGCACGAGCGCGACGCCGACGATCGTCGCGCAGAAGCCGAGCGCCGGCCAGCGCCAGCGCCCGAGCCGGACGACCTCGCCCGGCCGCGGCGTGCCCGGCGTCGCGCGGTGCAGCAC
>DASYVZ010000242.1:0-3198 GCA_035936515.1 Solirubrobacteraceae bacterium
GCATCGGCCTGCACGAGACGCTCGCGGCAGCGGGTGACGCCGGTCGCGACGGCGCGATCGAGCAGGCGGGGCTGTCGCTGCTGGCGGGCGGCGCGCTGCAGCTGCCGGCGATGCGCGTGGGGCGGCTGCTGTTCTCGGGCGAGGAGCGGCTGCACGAGGCGGCGGCGGCACGGGCAGCCGTCCGACGGTCGCGCCCCTAGATCGCGCTGAACGCCGGCGTTCATTGATAGGGTCGCCGCGCGATGGCGACCGAATCGTCGAACGCGCTTCTCGTCGGAGGCCATCTCGTCGCCCGCCGACTGAAGGCGCACGGCGTCACGAAGCTCTTCACGCTCTCGGGCGGCCACCTCTTCTCGATCTACGACGGCTGCCGGGTGGAGGGCATCGACATCGTCGACGTCCGCCACGAGCAGACGGCGGCATTCGCCGCCGAGGGCTGGGCGAAGGTCACGCGCCGGCCGGGCGTCGCCGCGGTCACCGCGGGCCCGGGCGTCACGAACACGATCAGCGCGATTGCGTCGGCGCAGGCCAACCACTCTCCGATGCTCGTGCTCGGCGGGCGCGCTCCGACGACCCGCTGGGGGCAGGGCTCGCTGCAGGAGATCGGCCACGTGCCGCTTGTCGCTCCGCTGACGAAGCTCGCGGCGACGATCGGGCGCACGTCGGCCATTCCGTCGCTCATCGACGCGGCGCTGGCGGCGGCGCTCACGCCGCACGGGGGAGCGTCGTTTCTGGACTTCCCGCTGGACCACGTCTTCTCGCAGGCCGCCGAGGAGGCGGCGTCGGCGCCGATGCCGAGCGCGCGCGGCATCCCCGGCAGCGGATCGGCGAGCGGCGCCGGAGCGGATCGAGCGGCGATGGACGCGGCGCTCGCGCTGCTGCGTCGGGCGCGGCAGCCGGCGATCATGGCCGGCACCGACCTGTACTGGGGCCACGGCGAAGAGGCGTTGCGGGCCCTCGCCGAGGAGCTGCGGATCCCGGTCTTCCTCAATGGCCTCGCGCGCGGCTGCGTCCCGGCCGACCACGAGCTCTTCTTCTCGCGCGCGCGATCGAGCGGGCTGCGCCGCGCGGACGTCGCCTTGCTGATCGGCGTCCCGATGGATTTCCGGCTCGCGTTCGGCGCCGCGTTGGGTGCCGACGCGCAGATCGTCGCCATCGACCGGGCGCCGCCGCCGCGGCCGTACCCGCGCGCGGTGGCGGCCGGGCTGTTCGGCGACATCACGGACGTGATGGACGTATTGCGGGAGGCGGCGCCGGGCGGCGGCGGCTCGTCGCCGTCCTCCGCGGCGCGCGACGGATGGATCAGCTCACTGCGCGAGATCGAGGACGAGCTGCGCTCGCAGGAGCTCGCCTTGCTGGAGGACGAGCGGGCGCCGCTGCATCCGATGCGCGTCTACGGCGAGCTTGGCGCGCTGCTCGAGCGCGACGCGATCGTCGTCGGCGACGGCGGCGACTTCGTCTCCTACGCCGGGCGCATGATCGAGTCCTTCGCGCCCGGCTGCTGGCTGGATCCGGGGCCGTTCGGCTGCCTCGGCTCGGGTCCCGGCTACGCGCTGGCGGCGAAGCTCGCCCACCCCGAGCGCCAGGTCGTGCTGCTGCTGGGTGACGGCGCGTTCGGCTTCTCCGCAATGGAGTTCGACACGCTCGCACGCCACGGCGTGGCTGTCGTCGGGGTGATGGGCAACAACGGCATCTGGGGTCTGGAGAAGCATCCGATGGAGCTCATCTACGGCTATTCGGTGGCGGCCGACCTGCGCCCCGAGACGCGTTACGACGTGCTCGTCGAGGCGCTCGGCGGCCACGGTGAGCTCGTGCGCACCCCCGCTGAGCTGCGCCCGGCGCTCGAGCGCGCATTCGCCGCCGGCACGCCCGCGCTCGTCAACGTGCTGACCGACCCGGCCGTCGCCTATCCGCGGCGGTCGAGCCTCGCGTAGGACCCCGAACGGCGGAACGCCCCCGAAATGCAGGAAGCCGCCCCCAGGGGAAAGGGCGGCTTCCTCATGAGTGGCCCGCAGGACGGCAGGGGTACGTACCTGGCGTGGCCGTATCGGGTGGCCCGGGCGGTGGGAGGCCGATCTAACGGCTTGCCCGGGACCTATGGTCCGGCTCGGTTTCCCTTTGATGCTTGGCTGGGTCTCCTTTGCCGGCACGGCACGTATCGGCACTTGCGCGCGACGACTTGAATCGGACGTTCGTCCGGCCTGGCCGGGCGTTGCGCTATCGGCCGGCGGCCGGCGGCGCGCGCGCCAGCCGCAGCGCGGCGCCGCGCAGGATGTCGTGCTCGGAGACCTCGACCGCGTCGAGGCCGAAGGCCTCCATGACCTCGAGCAGCATCGCGACGCCGGCGATGATCGTGGGCGCACGGTCGGGCTGCAGGCCCGTCACGGCGCGGCGTTCGTCGTCGGTCAGGCGCGACAGCTGGTTGAGGATGGCCCCGCAGATCGCCCGTCGCAGGACATGGCCGTGCACGAGCGCGCGGTCGAACGGATCCAGCTCGAGCTCGATCGACGCGCACGTCGTCGCGGTGCCGGCCACCGCGATGCCCTGCGCGACGCGGCGCCGGTGCTCGGTCGAAACGTTGTCGCGGATGATCTGCGCGACCTCTCGCCGGAGGCTGTCGATCTCGGCGGGGCGCGGCGGATCGTGCTCGATGTGGCGCTCGGTCTGGCGCACGACGCCAGCTTGCGTGGAGACGTGAAATTCGACGGTTCCGTGGCAGCCGATCACGAACTCGGTCGAGCCGCCGCCGATATCGACGACGAGCACCTCGTCACCGGTGTCGGCACGTTCGCTCGTGGCGCCGGCAAACGTCAGCTCGGCCTCCTCGTCGCCCCCGATCGTGCGCGCGTCGATGTCATAGCGCTCCCGCACGGCGGCCATGAACTCGGCGCCGTTGGCGGCGTCGCGCACCGCGCTCGTCAGGACCGCCGTCGTCGCGGTGGCGCCGTGCTCGGCGATCAGGTCGCGAAAGCGCGCGAGGGCGTCGAAGACGCGCTGCATGGCGTCCTCCTGAAGGGATCCCGTTGCATCGACCTTCGCTCCCAGCCGCGTGACGACCGACTCACGATGCAGCTGCTGCAGCGCACCGCCGGCGGCCACGTCTGCGATCAGCAGACGGGTCGAATTGGTCCCGATGTCGATGACCGCCACGCGCACGTCGAACGAGGCTAGCGGCGCGCGCCGAGGGTTGATCTGCCC
>DASYVZ010000243.1:0-1841 GCA_035936515.1 Solirubrobacteraceae bacterium
CAGCGGACCGGAGTCGCCGGTCGCGATCGCACCGCCGATCGTCGCTGCGTCGTCCTCGCCGAAGGGCGGGTCGAGCGCGAGCATCTGGCCGCTGTCGGCGAAGCGCTCCTCGAGTTCGCGCAGCGACACGCCCGGCTGCACGATCGCCGTGAAGTCGCCGCGGTTGTGCTCGACGATGGCGTCCAGGGCGGCCGTGCGCAGCTCGACGCCGCACTCGCCTCCCGGACTGCCCCACGGCTTCGTCCCCGCGCCGGCGATCCGCACGCCGACGGCGTCGGCGGCGCAATCCTGCAGCAGCGCCGCCGCCTCCTGCGCCGTCTCCGGCGCCCGGCTGCGCACCTCCTGTGCCCTCAAAACCGCTCCGCGATGCCGTCGCGCTCGAGCGGGTGCAGGCGGTACGGCCCCGGCACCTCGCCGCACAGGCGCGGCGTCGGCATGACCTTGCCGGGGTTCGCCAGCCCGCGCGGATCGAACGCGCAGCGCAGGTGCTGGAACGCGGCGAGGGCGGGCTCGTCGAACATGCTCGGCATGTAGCGCTTCTTGTCGACGCCGACGCCGTGCTCGCCCGTGATCGAGCCGCCCGCGTCGACGCAGGCCTCGACGATCTTTCCGGAGAGCTCCTCGGCGCGCTCGGCCTGCGCCTCGCCGTCGTAGAGGACGAGCGGATGCAGGTTGCCGTCGCCGGCGTGAAAGACGTTCGCCACGCGCATGCCGTACTCGTCGGCGAGCGCGCCGATGCGGGCCAGCACCTCGGGCAGCTTCGTGCGCGGGATGACGCCGTCCTGGACGAAGTAGTTCGGCGCCAGGCGGCCCATCGCGGCGAAGGCGGCCTTGCGGGTGCGCCAGATCAGCGCGCGCTCGACGTCGTCTTCGGCGATCCGGATCGACGTCGCGCCGTTGCGCTCGCAGATCGCCACGACGTCGTCGAAGCAGGCGTTGCACTCGGCGATCGACCCATCGAGCTCCACGATCAGCGCCGCGCCCGCGTCGGTCGGAAAGCCCGCGCCGACGGCCTTCTCGGCGGCCTGGATCGTGAGCGTGTCCATCATCTCGATCGCGCCCGGCACGACCCCGCCGGAGACGATCTCCGACACCGTCTCGCCGGCCGCGCTCGTCGTTTGGAAGAAGGCCACCATCGTCTTGACCGTCTCGGGCACCGGGACGACGCGCAGCGTGATCTTCGTGCAGATGCCCAGGGTGCCCTCCGAGCCGACGAACGCGCCGAGCAGGTCGTAGCCGGGCACGTCGAGCTCACGGCCGCCGAGCTCGACGACCTCGCCGTCGGAGAGCACGACCTCCAGGCCGGTGACGTAGTTCGTCGTGAAGCCGTACTTGAAGCAGTGCGCGCCGCCGGAGTTCTCGGCGACGTTGCCGCCGATCGAGCAGACGATCTGCGACGACGGGTCGGGCGGGTAGAAGTGCGTCGGCCCGACGGCGAGGCCGACCTCGGTGTTCGTGACCCCGGGCTCGACCACGATGCGCCCGTTGTCGAGGTCGACCTCGAGCACGCGCCGCATGCGGGTGACCGCGATCAGCACGCCCTCCTGCACCGGCAGCGCGCCGCCCGACAGGCCCGAGCCCGCACCGCGCGCGACCCACGCGACGCCCTCGTCGGCGCAGGCGCGCACGACGTCGCGCACCTCCGCGGCGCTGCCCGGCAGCACGACCGCGCCGGGCTTGACGCGGTACTGCAGCAGCCCGTCGGACTCGTACGTGCGCAGCTGGATCGAGTCGGTGAGGACGTGCTCCGCGCCGCAGATCGCGCGCAGGCGCTCGAGCAGCGCGCGGCGCACCGGAGCCGGCGCGGTGTTGGGGATGTTCTCGACGAGCTTGGGCACGGG
>DASYVZ010000244.1:0-4538 GCA_035936515.1 Solirubrobacteraceae bacterium
CCCGTGGATCGAGCGCCGCCTGCATGCCGCGAGCGCGCTGCGCGCGACCCTCGCCGCGCGGGGCCCGACGCTGCCCTACCTCGGGCAGCCGCTCACGCTCACCCCGCAGGATGGCCGCACGCGCGCGCACCGCACCCAGAACAACACGCTGCTCGTGCCCGCCGATGCCGATCGGGCGGCGCAGGCGATCGAGCGCTGGTATCGCCGCGCGGCGGCGAGGGAGATCGCGCCCCGCCTCGAGGAGGCGGCGGCCGCGCTCGGCACGAGCTACACGACGCTGTCGATCCGCGGTCAGCGCACGCGCTGGGGCTCGTGCTCCTCGACGGGGGCGATGAGCTTCAACTGGCGCCTGCTGCTCGCACCCCCTCCGGTCCTGGGCTACGTCGTATGGCACGAGGCGTGCCACCTGCGGGTGATGGATCACTCGCCGCGGTTCTGGGCGCTCGTGCGTTCGCACTGTCCGGAGTACGAGGAGCAGCGCCGCTGGCTGCGCCGCCACGGAGCGACGCTGGTGCTGTGATCGGCTGGGGAACCGGGCGCCTCAGGCCGCCGATGGTGCCAGGATGAACGCCAGTGTTTCCTAAGGATGGGCGAGGGCGGATGCTCGGCGCAGTCGCGGTGCTTGCGGCAACGCTGGTCATCGTCGTCGTGCTCGTCCTCAGCGGTGGGAGCGCATACACCGTAAATGCGGACTTCGTGAGCGCCAGCCAGCTCGTCGACGGCAACGCCGTGAAGGTCAGCGGCAACACGATCGGCACCGTCGAGGACATCGCCCTGACCGACGAGGGCAAGGCGCGGGTCACGATGAAGATCGACGGTGACGGGTTCCAGCCGCTGCGGCGCGGCACGCGCGCGACGATCCGCCAGACGTCGCTGTCGGGCGTCGCCAACCGCTACGTCGACCTGCAGCTCGGCGGGGCCGACGGTGCCGACATCCCCGACGGCGGGACCCTGCCGACGCAGAACACGTCGGCCGCCGTCGACCTCGACCAGATCTTCAACACGTTCGACCCGAAGGCCCGCCGCGGCGTGCAGAAGACGGTCGAGTTCCTGCGCGACTTCCAAGCGGGCAACGAGGAGGAGGCCAACGAGGCGCTGCGCTACCTCAACCCGGCGCTGTCGAGCTCCGCGCGCCTGTTCGCCGCGCTCGATCGCAGCACGCCGGACTTCGAGCGCTTCATCGTCGAGACCGCGCGCCTCGTGACCGACGTCTCGGCGCGCGACGACGTGCTCGCCGACCTCACCCGCGACCTCTCGCGCACGACGAGCGCGCTGACCTCCAACGGCGAGTCGCTCGGCGAGTCGATCGGTCTGCTGCCCAACGTCATGCGCAAGGCGAACACGACGTTCGTCAACCTGCGCTCCGCGCTGGACGACCTCGACCCGCTCGTCGACGACGCCAAGCCCGTCGTGCGCACCAGGCTGATCCCGTTCCTCGACGAGCTGCGTCCGTTCGCGCGCGACGCCCGGCCCGCGGTCCGCGAGCTCTCGCAGACGGTCCGCCGGCCCGGCGCCGACAACGACCTCGTCGAGCTCCTGCGCCGCCAGCCCGCGCTGGACCGCATCGCCAACCAGCCGGCCGAGCGCAACGGCGCCGAGCGGCCGGGCGCGTTCCCGACGGCGATCAAGGCCTTCGAGGGCATCACGAAGCAGGTCGCCTTCCTGCGTCCCTACGCGCCCGAGCTCGTCGGCTGGTTCGACGACTTCTCCTCCAGCGGCGCCTACGACGCCATGGGCAGCTTCTCGCGCGCCGGGCTGCAGTTCAACGGCTTCACGATCGGGCCGGCGCTCAACGCGCTGCCGGTCCCCGCCGAGCTGCGCAACCTCATCCTCAGCGCGGGCGTCCACACCGGCCGCAACAACCGCTGCCCCGGCTCCCTCGAGCGCCGCGCGCCAGACGGCTCCAACCCCTACAAGCCGTCGCCGGACTTCAACTGCGACGAGACGCAGGTGCCGATCGGGCCATGACCGCGCGCCATTGCTCGACCATCGCATGTGGCGAGCCCGAACGTCGGTGCTCGCGATGACCGCCCTCCGCCGGATCTCCGCGCGCCCGCTGCCGCTGCTCCTCGCGCTCGCGGCGGCCGCGGTCGTGGGCACCGCGTGGCTCGCCGTGACCTCGGCCGGGGCGGCCGACGAGCAGCGCCATACGGTCGTGCTCGACAACGCCTTCGGCCTCACCGAGGGCTCCGACCTGCGCTCGTCGGGGGTGACCGTCGGCAGGATCGAGAAGCTCTCCGTGCAGCGCTCGACGGCGCGCGCGCTGGCGCGCATCCTCGTGACGAAGCCGAGCTTCGCGGGCTTCCGCGCGGACGTCTTCTGCGAAGTCAAGCCCCAGTCGCTGATCGGCGAGTACTACCTCGATTGCGATCCTGGGACGGAGGAGGCCCCGGCGCCGGAGACGATCCCGGTGGAGCAGACCGCCGGCACGATCCCGCCGGACGTCGTGCTCGACATCCTGCGCCGCCCGGCGCGCGAGCGCTTCGGCCTGATCCTGACCGAGCTCGGGATCGGCCTCACCGCCCGCGGAGAGGACCTCAGCACGACGCTGCGCCGCGCCGTCCCCGCGCTGCGCGAGACCGACAAGGTCCTCGACATCCTCGTCGACAACCGGCAGACGATCGCCGAGCTCACGCGCGACGCCGACCGCGTCCTCCTGGGGATCGCGCGCAACCGCCGCGACGTCGGGCGCTTCGTGCGCGAGGCGGGCGACACGACGCAGGCCTCGTCCAGCCGTGCCGGCGCGCTGAAGGCGACGATCAACAAGCTGCCCGGCTTCCTGCGCGAGCTGCGCCCGACGCTCGCCGAGCTTGGCACCACCGCCCGCCTGCAGACCCCCGCGCTGCGCGACCTGCGCCGTGCGGCGCCCGACCTCACGGAGCTCCTCACCCGCCTCGGGCCGTTCGCGGACTCCGCGCGGCCGGCCGTGCGCGGGCTCGGGCGCGCGTCGGACACCGGCATCGGCGCCGTGCGGGAGGCGCGCTCCACCGTCCGCCAGCTGCGCGCGCTCGGCAGCACGAGCACCGAGCCGATGCGCAACCTGCGCTTCGTGCTCGAGGACATCAACGACCGCAGCCGCGCCGTTGAGCCCAACCGGCTCAGCCCCGGTAACGGCGGCGGCTTCACCGGCCTCGAGGCGCTGCTGCAGTACATCTTCGTCCAGTCGCAGGCGATCAACATCTACGACTCCAAGGGGTTCCTGCTCAAGCTCAACATCCTGCTCAACGAGTGCGGGCAGTACACCAACGCGCAGTCGGCGGTCGAGCACCCCGAGCGCACCGCGCACTGCAAGCAGTGGCTCGGCCCCACCCAGCCGGGCGTCACCACGAACGCAGTTGCGCGGACGAAGCCGAACAAGCCGCGCCGCGCACCGCGCGGCGGTGAGGAGCAGCCGGCCCAGCAGCCGGCGCCCGCGCCCGACGGATCCGGCAGCGCGCCGCCGCCTGCGCCTGCGCCGCCGCCGTCCTCGAAGCTCGACCCGCGCGACCTGCTCGACAACGTGCTTCCGCCCGTCATCTCGGACAAGCTGCCGCCCGCCCTGCGCCCGAAGAACGGCTCGGGCTCGTCGTCGAGCAGCGACAACGAGCGCCACCTCCTCGACTACCTCCTGGGGCCGTGAGCGTGCGCGGCCGCCGCCCACCAGCCGTCGCGTCGAACCCGGTGTTCGTCGGGGCCGTCACGCTGCTCGTCGTCGTCGTCGCGGTGCTGCTGGCCTACCAGGCCAACCGCGGGCTGCCGTTCGTGCCGACCTTCGAGATGAAGGTAGACACGCCGAACGCCGCGCGGCTCGTCGTCGGCAACGAGGTGCGCGAGGGCGGCTTCCGCGTCGGCCAGGTCGCGAAGATCGAGCCCGTGCCGGACCGCGCCCGCGGGGCGCAGCTGACGCTCAAGCTCGACAAGTCCGCGACGCCGATCCCGCGCGACTCGACGATCCGGATCCGCCCGCGCTCGGCGCTCGGGCTGAAGTACGTCGAGCTCGTGCGCGGCAAGTCCAGCCAGGCGCTGCCCGAAGGCGCGACGATCGCGACGCGCGGCAACGCCGTCGGTCCCGAGCTCGACGACTTCTTCTCGATCTTCGACGAGCGCACGCGCGAGAACATCGACCGCAACCTCGACTACTTCGCCAGCGGGCTGGCCGGCCGCGGCAAGGCGATCAACCGCACGCTCGGCGCCACGCCGCAGCTGCTCGGCGACCTGCCGCCGGTGATGCGCACGCTCGCCGACCCCGATACGGGCCTGGTGCGGCTGCTCGACGAGACCGCCGACGTCACGGGCGTCCTCGCGCCGCTGTCGGACACGCTCGCGCGCGGATTCACCGGTATGGCCGACACCTTCGAGGCGCTGTCGCGCGATCCGCAGGCGCTGCGCGAGACGATCGCGCGCTCTCCGGGAACGCTGGAGGAGGGCATCCGCTCGCTGCCCGCGACCCGTCCTTTCTTGACGCGGCTGGCGGGCATCTCCGACGAGGTTCGCGCCACCGCCGGCGAGCTGCGCGCGAGCCTGCCGGCCGTAAACCGTGCGCTCGCGACCGGCACGCC
>DASYVZ010000245.1:0-4899 GCA_035936515.1 Solirubrobacteraceae bacterium
CTCCTTGTCGTCCTTCAGCCGGTCGTAGCAGAGCGTGCACTTCCAAACACGGCCATCGTGCTTGCGCTGGTCGAGCACGCCGAACGGACACGCCGGCACGCAATAGCCGCAGCCGTTGCAGACGTCCTCCTGCACGACGACCGTGTCGAACTCCGTGCGAAACAGAGCCCCCGTCGGGCAGACGTCGAGGCAGGCGGCGTGCGAGCAGTGCTTGCAGACGTCGGACGCCATGAGCCAGCGCATCCCGTCGCCCTCCTGATAGGTCTGCAGCCCCGTCTCCTCCGCCAGCTGCTCGAGCGCCGCGAGCTCGACGAGCCCGTCGGCGAACGTCAGCTCCTTGCGCTGCTCGACGAACGCGACGTGACGCCAGGTGTTCGCGCCGAGGTCGACGGTGTTGTCGTAGGACTTGCCGGTGAAGCCCTGCATGGACTGCGGGATCTGGTTCCACTCCTTGCAGGCGACCTCGCAGGCCTTGCAGCCGATGCACAGGCTCGTGTCGGTGAAGAAGCCCTTGCGCGGCTTCTCGTCCGGCCCGTAGGTGTGGACGGTGAACGTCATGGCGTCACTCCTGCTCGGCGGCGGTAGTCCTCCACGTAGGCCAGCAGCGCGTGGCCGCGCGGCCGGCGGCCCGGCCGGATGTCGCAGGTCGCGGCCTTGTATTCGCT
The DNA here is from genome assembly GCA_035936515.1 of Solirubrobacteraceae bacterium. Lineage (GTDB taxonomy): Bacteria > Actinomycetota > Thermoleophilia > Solirubrobacterales > Solirubrobacteraceae > CADCVQ01. Next base: position 666 of record DASYVZ010000245.1, read on the forward strand.
GATGTGCGTGTTGAGGTCGAGCACGAGCGGCAGCAGGTCGTTGGCGGAGTCGCCGGTGACAAGGCCGCGGCGGCCGAAGTGGTAGGGCAGCCCGACCTGGTGCGCGGTCCGCCTGCCGATCGCGAGCGGCTGGATGCGGTCGGTGACGAGGACCCGGGCCTCGATCGCGCTTCGCGTCGTTACGACGGTCGCCCAGCCGCCGTGCTCGAGGCCGCGCTCGGCCGCGAGCTGCGGGCTGACCTCGCAGAACATCTCGGGCTGCAGCTCGGCGAGGTGCGGGACGCTGCGCGACATGCCGCCGGCGGTGTGGTGCTCGGTGAGCCGGTAGGTCGTCAGGACGAACGGGAACACGTCGGCGCCCGGCTCGCCGGCGGACGGGTTGTAGGGGTTCTCGGGCCGGCGGGAGGTCTGCCGCGTCGGATTGGACTCCTGCGCGTAGAGCGGGTTCGAGAACGGTGACTCGTGTGCCTCGTAGTGCGTCGGCAGCGGCCCGTCGACGAGCCCGGTCGCCACGTACAGCCAGCCCAGGCCGTCCGGATGGACGATGAACGGTGCGTTGCCGCGGATCGCCTCCATCCCCGTGGCGTGCTCGTCGGAGGGCCTGAAGTCCGGCGCCTTGTCCGGCGGGAAGTCGACGCTGTCGCCGAGGGACTGCCACGTCTCGTCCTCGGCGCTCCACCAGACGTAGCGCTTGCGCTCCGACCACGGCTCTCCGTCGGGATCGGCCGCGGCGCGGTTGTAGATGATGCGGCGGTTCGCGGGCCAGGCCCAGCCCCACTCCGGCGCGATCCAGTTCTGCTCGGTGTGCGGCTTCTTGCGCGCGGTCTGGTTGACGCCGTCGGCGTAGATGCCGGCGTGCAGCCAGCAGCCGCACGTCGTCGACCCGTCGGCCGCAAGCTCCTGGTACTTCGAGACGAACGTCCCGTCGGCCCTGCGCCCGTTGATCTCCTGCAGCACGACCTCGGCGTCCGGTTCGTCCTGCGGCCCCTGCACCGGGTAGTCCCAGACGAGGTCGAGGATCGGCCGGTCGCGCTGCTCGGCCGAGCCGGCGAGCTTCTCTCGGATCCGGCGCATGAGGTGGTAGGCGAACCACAGCTCCGAGCGCGCGTCCTGCGGCGGCTCGACGGCCTTGTAGTGCCACTGCAGCAGGCGCTGCGTGTTCGTGAACGTCCCGTCCTTCTCGGTATGCGCCGCGGCGGGAAGGAAGAACACCTCGGTGCCGATGTCCTGCGGGCGCTGCTCGCCGCTGTCGGTCTGCGGCGTGTCGTACCAGAACGCCGCGGTCTCGATCTCGTTGGTGTCGCGCACGACGAGCCAGTCGAGGTTGGCGAGCGCCTTGCGCTGCAACCCGGAGTTCGCCGAGCCCACGACGGGGTTCTGGCCCATGACGACGAACCCCTTCGTGGAGCCGTCGAGCATCCGCTGCATCATCGCGTAGTGCGAGTGGTCGCCGTCGATGCGGGGCAGCCAGCCGAAGCAGAAGTCGTTGTCCTCCGTCGCCGCGTCGCCCCACCACGCCTTGAGAAGGCTGACGGTGTAGGACCTCAGCGAGCCCCAGGCACCGGTCTTCAAACCGTTCTTGTCGACGTAGCGGTCGAGATCTTCGGCCGACTCGACGTGCGGCTGCGGGATGTAGCCCGGCAGGATGTCGTACAGCGTGGGGATGTCCGTCGAGCCCTGGATGTTCGCGTGGCCGCGCAGCGCGAGGATCCCGCCGCCGGGACGCCCGATGTTGCCCAGCAGCAGCTGGATGATGGAAGCGGCGCGGATGATCTGCACGCCCGTCGTGTGCTGCGTCCACCCGACGGCGTAGCAGATCGCGCCTGTGCGCTCGCGGCCGGAGTTGCGACACAGCGTCTCGGCGACCTGCAGGAACTTCGCGCGCGGAACGCCACAGACGCGCTCGACGAGCTCCGGCGTGTACCGCGCGTAGTGACGCTTGAGGACCTGAAAGACGCAGCGTGGATGCTCGAGGTCCCAGTCCTCGTCGGGCGCGTCGTAGCCCCAGCTCGAGACCTCGTACAGGGCGTCCTGCTCCTGCCACCCCGAGAACCTGCCGTCGAGGTCCTCGGTGTCGCGGAACTCCTCCTTGACGATCACGCGCGCGTTCGTGTACGTGCGCACGTACTCCCGGAACTCGCGGCCGTTGGAGAGGATGTGGTTGATGACCGCGCCGAGGAAGGCGATGTCGCTGCCCGCGCGCAGCGGCACGTGCAGGTCTGCCATCGCGCTCGTGCGCGTATAACGGGGATCGACGTGCATGACGGTCGCGCCGCGCTCCTTGGCCTCGATCACCCACTGAAACCCGACCGGGTGCTGCTCGGCCATGTTCGACCCCATGATCAGGATCGAGTCAGCGTTCTGCAGGTCCTGCTGGAAGGTGGTGGCGCCGCCGCGCCCGAACGAGGTCCCCAGACCGGGAACGGTGGAGGAGTGTCATATCCGCGCCTGGTTCTCGATCGACACCGCGCCGAGGGCCGAGAAAGCCTTCTTGATGAGGTAGTTCTCCTCGGTGTCGAGCGTCGCGCCGCCAAGCCCGCAGAGGCCGAGCGTGCGCCGCAGCGGGCGGCCCTGGTCGTCGGTCTCCTCCCAGCTCTGCGCCCGCGTCTTGATGATGCGGTCGGCAATCATGTCCATCGCCGTGTCGAGCTCGAGGTCCTCCCACTCCGTGCCGTGCGGGCGGCGGTACTTGACCTTGTACTCACGGATCGGCGAGTTGACGTAGCCGGCCGACGCCGCCCCCTTCGGGCACAGCCGGCCGCGTGAGATCGGGCTGTCGGGATCGCCCTCGATCTGCACGACCTTCTCGTCCTTGACGTACACCTTCTGCCCGCAGCCGACCGCGCAGTAGGGACAGACCGACTGCACGACGCGGTCGGCGATCTTCGTGCGCGGCTCGAGCTGCTCGGAACGCTTGGACTGTGCCGCGCGGCCAAGGCCGAGGCGGTCCGTCGTCAGCTGCCGGATGAGCGGCGGCCTGCTCACGACGGCGCATATACCCCCTCCGCGGTCTACGTAGACCGCTCCGCCATCCGGCCGCTGCTAGCCCACCCGCTCGGCCCCGCTGTACACGTTGACGCTCCCACGGCGGGCGAACCCGGCGAGCGTCATCCCGCGGTGGGCGGCGAGCTCGACGGCGAGCGACGTGGGCGCGCCAACGCCGACGAGGATCGGCGCGCCCGCGACCGCCGCCTTCTGGACGAGCTCGAATGAGAGCCGACCGGAGACGCAGAGGATGTAGTCGTGCAGCGGCAGCAGCGCTTCGAGCAGCGCACGGCCGACGACCTTGTCCATCGCGTTGTGGCGTCCGACGTCCTCGCGCACGAGCAGCGCCTCGCCGGCGGCGGTGAACAGCCCGGTGGCATGCATGCCGCCGGTGCGGCGGAAGGCCGGCTGGCGCAGGCCGTCCGGTAGCGCCGCGAGCAGCGCGCGCTCGACGCGCGGGCCGACGCGCGCCGGCGGAGCATGGACGGCGACCTCCTCCAGCGACGCCTTCCCGCACACTCCGCACGACGACGTCGTGTAGAAGCGCCGCGAGCCCGGGTCGCGCAGCAGCGGGCCGCGGACGTCGACGACGTTCGCCGCGAGGTCATCCGACAGGCCGGCCTCGCGCGCGCCGTCGATGAGCCCCTCGCCGTAGAGAAAGCCGAGCGCGAGCTCGTCGTCGTGGCCGGGCGTGCGCATCGTCACGGTCAGCGGCGCGCCGTCGACGCGGATCTCCAGCGGCTCCTCGACCGCGACCTCGTCGCGCTCGCCGTCGCGCTGCACGACGGCGGTCATCCGGCCCGCGACGGGAGCGTCGTCGGAGTTCACGCCGTCGATGAGGTTGTGCGTGACATGCGCGCTACACGATGCCCCCCGCGCGCCGAACAGTCCAACTTCAGCCGGTTCTACGCCGCCGGACCGCTCATCAGGCGATGAGGAGCATCACCGTGACGAGAAGGAGGAAGCCGTAGAGCGCGAAGAGCCGTGAGGCCGCCGCGTCATCCGGAGCAATGCGCTCGGCCTGCCGCGTCTGCATCGCGTCACCGCCGGACGTTCAGGCCTGTGTCTGACCGATGTTGACCATCCACCCGATGCCGAACTGGTCTACGCACATACCGAACTCGTCGCCCCACATCTGCTTCTCCAGCGGGACGGACACCGTGCCGCCGAAGACCCGTTCGTAGAACTCCATGGCCTCGGGTGCGTTGCCGGCAAAGCTGATGTACGGGTTGAGAGAGGCCATCGGAGG
>DASYVZ010000246.1:0-4171 GCA_035936515.1 Solirubrobacteraceae bacterium
GACACGAACAGGTCGATCGCGAACAGCGCCAGGACCAGCCCGATCGTGGCGGCCCACGCCGCGGCGCTGACGTCAAGCATCCGCGCAGCGGGTCCGTGACCGTGCGAGGGCAACCGCGGCCAGACTTCGCGGCAGCCTCACGACGGCATCAGATCGCAATGGCACGGTCGGCCCCTACCCCGCACTCGGCCGCCTGAGGCAGCGCCGACCGAAGAATGTCACCAGCGAGACCTGCCTCTGACGCGGGGCTATGCGCAGAAACGAAAACGGCCGCGCCCATGGCCAGGCGCGGCCGTCTTCTCGTGGGTGGGCGGCTCGGGCGGGGGGGAAGGCCCGAGCCGCCGCTCTACGCGCTGATTGGCTCAGTGCGCGCAGGTTCGAGTGCGATGTCGAGCACCTCGTCGACCGTCATGACGGGGTGGAACGTCATCGCGTCACGCACGTCCTCGGGCACGTCATCGAGGTCGGCGCGGTTGCGCTCGGGGAGGATCACGTCGGTGAGGCCCGCGGCGGGCGCGGCAAGCACCTTCTGCTTGAGGCCGCCGATCGGCAGGACCCGGCCCTGGAGCGTGACCTCGCCGGTCATGCCGACGGTGTGGCGCACCGGCCGGCCGCTGAGCAGCGAGGCCAGCGCCGTCGTCATCGCGATGCCCGCGCTCGGGCCGTCCTTGGGGATCGCCCCCGCCGGCACGTGCACGTGGAACTCGCGCTCGTCGAAGGCGTCCTCGTCGACGCCGAGCTCCGATCCGTGGGCGCGGACGTACGTCAGCGCGATCTTCGCCGACTCCTTCATGACGTCGCCGAGCTGGCCGGTCAGCGTCAGGCCGCCCTTGCCCTTCATCGCATTGGCCTCGATGAACAGCACGTCGCCGCCGACACCCGTCACCGCCAGCCCCGTCGCCACGCCTGGCACCGCCGTGCGCGCCGCGGCCTCCTGGAAGACCTTCTGGCGTCCCAGCGCCTCGCGCACCGCGTCGACGTCGACCGTCACCGGGGCGACGCTGGGATCGGACGCGATCTTCGTCGCGATCTTGCGCAGCACGGTCCCGAGCTCGCGCTCGAGCTGGCGCACGCCCGCCTCCCGCGTGTACTCCGAGACGACGAGCGTGAGGATCTCGTCGTCGACGACGACCTCGTCCTCGCGCAGTCCGTTGCGCTCGCGCTGGCGCGCCCACAGGTAGTCCCGGGCGATGGCGGTCTTCTCGGCCACGGTGTAGCCGTCGAAGCGGATGACCTCCATCCGGTCGAGCAGCGGGCCCGGGATCGTCTCGGCGACATTCGCCGTGGCGATGAACAGGACCTGGCTGAGGTCGATCTCGATGTCCAGGTAATGATCACGAAACGAGTGGTTCTGCGCAGGGTCGAGCACCTCGAGCAGCGCCGCCGACGGATCGCCGCGCCAATCGGCACCGACCTTGTCAACCTCGTCGAGCATGATCACGGGGTTCATCGTCCCGGCGTCACGCAGGGCACGGACGAGCCGTCCCGGCAGGGCGCCGATGTACGTGCGGCGGTGACCGCGGATCTCGGCCTCGTCGCGCACGCCGCCGAGCGACATGCGCACGAACTCACGGCCGGTCGCGCGGGCGATCGACTCGCCGATCGACGTCTTGCCGGTGCCGGGGGGACCGATCAGGGTGAGGATCGCGCCGGCCTTCTTGTCCATCTCGATCTCGCGCTCGGCGCGCAGCTTCCTGACCGCGATGTACTCGGTGATGCGATCCTTCACGTCCTCCAGTCCGGCGTGGTCGGCGTCGAGCACCTCACGCGCATGGACCGGGTCGAGGACCTCGTCGGAGCTCTTGCTCCACGGCACGGCGATGAGCCAGTCGAGGTACGTGCGGATCATCGACGCCTCGCCGCTCTGCTCGCCCGCGCGCTCGAGGCGATCGAGCTCGCGCTCGGCCTGTTCGCGCACGGCGTCGGGCATGCCGGCCTCGGCGATCTTCGTCCGGTACTCGTCGGTGATCGACTCGTCCTCGCCGAGCTCGCGCCGGATGGAGTCCATCTGCTGGCGCAGGAAGTACTCGCGCTGCTGCTTCTGCGCCCCGGATTCGACGTCGTTGCGGATGCGATTGCGCACCTGCAGCTCGGTCAGCCGCTCGCGCTGCAGCTCGAGGGCCAGCGCGAGGCGCTCCGTGACGTCGAGGGTCTCCAGCAGGCGGACCTTCTGCTCGAAGGTGAGGTCGGGGCTGTAGCCGGCCGTGTCGGCCAGCGGACCAGGGTCGGCGACGTTGCGCAGGAAAGCCGCGATGCGCTCGTCGGCGCCGCGCTCGGCGAGAATCTCCTCGACGACCGCGCGGTACTCGCGCTCGAGCTCGCGGGTGCGCCCGTCGACGGGCTTCGTGTCCGGGTGCTCGGTGACCTCGGCGCGCAGGCGACCCTCCGAATCGGCCACGGCGGCGCCGACGATGACGCCGCGGGCCAGGCTTTCGAGCGAGACCCCACGTGCGCCGCCGGGCAGCCGGATCGTGTCGGCGACCTGCGCGATCGTGCCGACCTTCGCGTACTGCCGACCCAGCCTCTCGCCCTCGGGGCTCGGGCTGTGTGCCCGCCTGGGCACGAGCAGGACGCGATCTTCGCCTGACGCATCAACCGGGAGGTTGATGTCCATCGTCGGGAAGATGACGGTGTCGTCTAGGGGGATGAGCAGCAGTTCGGCCATGGATCACGGTCTCCCGTTTGGTTGCGCGTACAACTATACCCAAACCGCCTTACGAAACATGAGTTGAGTCGCTCACGCTGAGATTTCTGCTCTTGAGCGTAGCGAGATTCGCCGCGTGGCCCGGGAGCCTGCCGCCATGCACGGCCGCCGTCCAGGTACCGCAGTTCGCAGGTGCAGGCGTAGGCGCCACGGTTGCGGCGCTGCGCCCGCGCCCGCGCCCGACCTCGACGAGGTTCCCGCCGCGGCTGGCGTCAGCGACCTGAGCGCGTACGCCTACCGCGAGGTCCGATCCGCCGCTGCCGGCGACGTGATGATCGGCTTGTCGACGAGGTGATCATGCCAGCAGGTCGGCGTAGCCCTGCGCGACGAGCTGCTCGTCGCCGATGCCGAGCGCGATGCGCAGTTGCTCGACTCGGTCGCGCTCGACCTCGAGCCCGCCGGGTGAGGTCGCGACCGCCTCGAGCTCGACGAAGTGCCCGAGGCCCGTGACGCGGTCGAGGTGGATGCGCACGTTGCGCCAGCGCAGCAGGCGGCGGGCCTTCTCGACGACGCAGCGCACGCCGAGCGAGTCGGTCAGCGCGTCGATCAGCGCGAGGTGGTCGGCCACGGGAACGACGCGGTAGTGGCTGACCTTCGGGCCGGCGAGGTCAGCGCGCGCGTAAGCGATCAGCTCGGCGGGATGCGGCGGCGCCTCGCGCAGCTTCAACCGTCCGGTCACGGCGTGAAAGTAGGTATCGACCTGATGCACGACCCCCTGGTCCTCGGCGCCGAAGCTCAAGGCCGCTTCGAGCGTCGCGTGCGGGTCGGCGTCGACCGCCTTGATCTCGAGGTTGCGCTCCCTACCCGGCAATCGCGGGTCCTGCGGTTCCGGTCGGACCTTAGTAGCCGAGGCGCGCAAGCCGCTCGCGCTCGGCGCGGCGCTTGGCTTCGCGCTGCTCCTTGCGGTTGCGCTCGCGCTCGCGCCGCTCCTGGTCCTCGTCGTGGCCGGTGACGATGCGGATGCTCTTGCGCAGCGTCCCGTCCTGGGCGTGCGAGGCGAGTTCGGAGCGGCTGGGGCGATCGTCGCGGCGCTGCCGGCCACCGGAGCGCTGAGCGCCCGGGCGTCGTCCCCCACCCTCGCCGCCCCGAGAGGGGCGTTCGGACTGCGGAGGGCGCGGAAGCTGGCCCTTCACCTCGCGCACGGGCGTCGCCGCAAGCCGCACCCAGGCGTTGAAGACCGGATCGCCGGGCTTGAGCCCTTCGGCGGCCTGAGCGCAGACGGCCGCCCACTTCAGCGGCTGGCCCTTCTCGTCCTGCTTGGGCTTGAGCGCTTCCTTGATGATCTCGGCGCCGCCGACGCGCTCGATTGCAGCAGCGACGCGAGCGGGCGAGGTCGGGGAGCGATCGCCGCTGGCATCGGGCTCGTGCTCGGCCGGCGCGGCGGGGTCGGCGCCGGCGGGCGGTGGCTTCTGCTCGGCGGCGGACGGGGGCTCGCCAGCAGGCGTAGCCTCGGCGACCGGCGTGGCC
>DASYVZ010000247.1:0-5007 GCA_035936515.1 Solirubrobacteraceae bacterium
CGGCTGTCCGACGAGCGGCGCCTGAGCCGCTACGCCGGCGCCGTCTCCCGCGCGGCCGTCCGCGCCCGACCCAGCTCCGACGCGCGGCGGGTCGGCCGGCTGCGCTACCTGACCGAGGACGGGCCGTACGAGGTCTACCCCGTGCTCGAGAGCCGGGTGGACGCGAAGGAGCGCACCTGGTTGCGCATTCGTCTGCCCCAGCGCCCCAACGGCCGGACCGGCTGGGTCCGGCGGGGCGAGCTCGGCAAGCTCAAGGCGGTTCGCACGATGCTGCGCGTCAACCGCGCGACCCGGCGCGCGACCTTGTACCGCAAGGGGCGACGGGTGTGGTCGTCGCCGATCGGCGTCGGCAAGCCGTCCACGCCGACGCCCGCCGGCACGTTCTGGGTCCGCAGCCGGCTGCGGGGGCTGGCGGGCAATCCCGTGTACGGCCCCTATGCCTTCGGCACCGGCGCCTACTCGAGGCTCAGCGACTGGCCCGGCGGCGGCGTGATCGGCATCCACGGCACGAACCGGCCATGGCTCATCCCGGGGGCGCCCTCGCACGGCTGCATCCGGGTGCCCAACGCCGCGATCAGCCGCCTGTGGCCGCTGCTGCCGATCGGCACACCGGTCGTGATCCTCTAGCGACCGTCTCCGGGCGCTACTTCTTGCGGTCGACCGCCCGCTTGAGCTGGTCCTTGTTCATCTTCGAGCGCCCGTCGATGCCGAGCTTCTTGGCCTCGTTGTAGAGCTGGTCGCGGGTGCGGCCCTTCTCGCGGTTCGTGCCCGAGCGCTGGCCGCCGCGCTTGCTCGAGGACATGTCGTTCGTCGAGGTCTTGGACCTCGTCTTGGATTCCCCGGAGCGGGCCCGCTCCTTGTTGACGGTGCGCGCGGCGATCTCCTCGGCGCGATCCTCGGACTTGCCCTGATCGAGCTGGCTGTCCTTGATGTGCTCGTACTGCCGGGCGCGCTTGGTTCCCTTCTTGACGCCTGCGGGTGGCATGGCGCTCCTTTCGTCTCTGACGTGGGGGCGCGGTCGCGCGATGCGGATCGGCGCCGAGGGTGCGTCTACCCCCTCGGGAACCGACGCGACCGCCCGATCAGCGGTGTGAGCGCGGCCGCCGGCGGGGATCTGCCTGCCATGGGGGTGAAGAACGCGGGCGCCATCGAGGTGGGTGGCCACGGACTGAGGATCGGCAACCTCGACCGGGTCGTGTTCCCGCGCGCCGGCGTGACCAAGGGCGCGGTGCTGGACTACTACGTCCGGGTGGGTGACGCGATGCTGCCCCACCTGCGCGAACGGCTGCTGCACATGCATCGCTATCCCGAGGGCGTGGAGGGACCGCGCTTCTGGCAGAAGGGCTGCCCCGAGCACCGCCCGGAGTGGATGGCGATCGCGCCCGTCTGGAGCCAGGCGAAGCAGGCGAACATCGACTACTGCGTCGTCAACGAGCTGGCCGGGCTGCTGTGGGCGGTCAACATCGGGTCGATCGAGCTGCACACGTCGCTGCACAGGCGCGACGTCATGCATCGGCCGACGGTGCTGGCATTCGATCTTGATCCCGGCGAGGGGGTCGACGTCCTCGGCTGCGGTGCCGTCGCGCTGCGCCTGCGCGCGCTGCTCGCCGGCGCCGGGCTGCGAGGGCTCGTCAAGACCTCCGGCTCGAAGGGCCTGCAGGTCTACGTCCCGCTCAACGACGAGCAGGTCACGTACGCGCAGACGAAGCCGCTGGCGAAGGCGATCGCGCAGGCCCTCGAGGCCGAGTCGCCCGGCGAGGTCATCTCGCGGATGGCGCGCGACGAGCGCCGCGGCCGGGTGCTCGTCGACTGGGGCCAGAACACCGAGCACAAGTCGATGGTCTGCGCCTACTCCGTGCGCGCGAAGGAGCGCCCGACCGTCTCGACGCCGGTGCGCTGGGAGGAGGTCGAGGCAGCCGTTGCCGACGACGACCGCGGCGCGCTCGTGTTCGAGATGCGCGACGTCCTGGAGCGGATCGAGCGCCACGGCGACCTCTTTGCCGGCGTGCTGACCGCCAAGCAGGATCTCGCGCGGCTGGCCCGATGAGCCGGTGAGCGACGCTCGCTCGGCTCGTCAGCCGCCGAGCATCCGACCCGGCTCCTCCAGCGGCTCCTCGAGCTGCTCCATCCGGCACGACGAGGGCTCGCGATCGGGCCGCCAGCGCACGAGCCTGGCGGGGTGGCGCAGCCGGCGGCCGTCGATCTGCGTGTAGGAAACCTCGCAGACGGTCGTCGGCGCGAGGGGGATCCAGTCCATCGTCATGCCCGGCTCCCAGCGGCCGGCGGCGCCCTTCAACCGGCCCATCGCGCCGCCGCCGAGCAGGAACCCGTGCTCCCAGGGATGTCCCTCGAGCCCAACCGCGAGCGGCGCGAGCTCGCGCGCCAGGCGCTCGCCGGCTGACCTCGCGAACGAGCTGGCGACGCCGATGTGCTCGAGCCGGTCGTCCTCGTCGAAGAGCCCGAGCAGCAGCGCGTTCACGGTCGGCGGGTCGGCCGTCCCGCGCAGCCCGGCCACGACGCAGTCCGCAGTGCGCTCGTGCTTGACCTTGAGCATCGTCCGGGCTCCGTGCTCGTAGCGGCCGTCGCACGGCTTGGCGACCACGCCGTCCAGGCCGCCTCCCCGGAAGCGCTCGAGCCATGTGGCGGCGACGTCGCGGTCCGCGGTCGCGGGCGTCACGAACAGCGGCGGCCGCACATCGGCGAGCAGCTCGACGAGCCGTGCGCGCCGTTCGCAAAACGGCCGCGAACGCAGATCCTCGCGATCGGCGGCGAGCAGGTCGAACGCGACGAAGACCGCGGGCGTCCGCGTCGCGAGCTCGCGCACGCGGCTGGCCGCGGGATGCAGCCGCGCCATGAGGGCAGAGAAGTCGAAGCGGCCGTCGACCAGGACGAGCAGCTCGCCGTCCAGCGCGACGTGTGGCGGCGCGTGGGCGGCGAGCGCGGCAGCGATCTCCGGGAAATAGCGTGCGAGCGGCCGGCCGTGGCGGCTGCGCAGGTCGACCTCGTCGCCGTCTCGGTAGGCAAGGCAGCGAAAGCCGTCCCACTTCGGCTCATAGAGCAGGTCGCCGGTCGGCAGCTCGCGGACGAGCCGGGCGAGCATCGGCTTCTGGTCTACGTCGAACATCCTGGCGGTGCGCCGCGGCGTGCCCGTGCCGGGCGGCCGGCGCGCGCGGTCGCACGCGCCGAGCCCGCGGTGAGGGGTGCTACAGCCTGCGCCTGCCGCGGGCTCTGTATCCGTAGCCTCCGCCGAACAGCAGCAGCAGCAGCAGGACGATGAGGACGATCACGAGTAGGTCCATGCAGACACCTCCTCTCGCGTGACGCTCGGTGAGCCGATTCCCATGCCTTCGTCGTCACCGCGATAGCCCTCGTGCATGCGGGGCTGGACGAACGTTTCGAGGTCGGCTAGATCCGCCGGCCGCGCACGACGTAGATGTCCTCCTCCTCGAGGTCGGGGCGCTTGGCGGCCAGCAGCGGGCCGAGCGGGCCGCGCTCCTCGTGCAGGATGTCGGCCTCCAGGCCGCCCGCCTCGAGCGCCTCGAGCGTGCGCTGCACGTCGTTGACCGAGGAGTGCACGAGCAGCACCGTGCCGCCCGGGCGCAGATGCGAAGCGACGTCGGCGCAGATGCGCTCCAGCAGCCCGCGGCCGTTGGCCCCGCCGCCCTGCCATGCCCGCGACGCGCCGCGGGTGGGGATGTCGTCGCTGGGCAGGTACGGCGGGTTGGAGACGATGAGATCGAACTGCTCGCCGGCGACGGGCGCAAAGAGGTCGCCGCGCCGCGGCTTGACCCGGACGCCGTTCAGGCGCGCGTTGATCGCGGCCGTCACGAGTGCGCGGCGCGATACGTCGACGACGGTCACCGAGCGCGCGCCGCTCTGCGCTGCCGCCACCCCGACGGCGCCGCTGCCGGTGCCGAGCTCGAGCACGTCGGCGTCGCGCGGAGGCTGCTCCCTGCGCATGACGTTCGCCAGCATCCACGTGTCGCTGCGCGGGGTGAAGACTCCCGGGAGGGTGATGATTCGCATGGTTGCCGGGTATGCCTCGCGCGCCCCGGCACCAAACGTGACCCTCGAGCCCACCATCGACACCTCCGTGCCCGCGCTCCACGCGCCATCGCTGCGCGACGCCTTCGACGCTCCGCGTGCGCCGACGATCGGAATCGAGGAGGAGCTCATGCTGCTCGACCCCGAGACGCTGGACCTCGCGCCGCGCTGCGAGCAGGCGCTTGCGGCGCTCGACGGCGATGAGCGCTTCAAGCCAGAGCTGATCGCCGCGCAGATCGAGACCGTCACGCCGCCGCGGCGCACGGTCGCCGATGCGGCGCAGGTGCTGCGCGAGGCGCGCGGCGATCTGCTCGCGGCCCTCGAGGGGCGGGCGCTCGCCGCCGGCGCGGGGGTGCATCCGTTCACTGCGGCGCTCGGCGAGCTGCACGGCGCGCCGCGCTACGGCGAGCTGGCCGAGGAGTACGCCAGCATCGCCCGCCGGCAGCTCGTGTTCGGCCTGCACGTCCACGTCGCGATCAGCGGCGCCGAGCGCGCGGTCGCCGTCCACGACGCGCTGCGCTCGTATCTGCCCGACCTCGCCGGGCTGGCGGCCAACGCGCCGTTTCACGAGGGCCGCGACAGCGGCCTGGCGTCGGTGCGCCCCACCATCTCGGCGATGCTGCCGCGCCAGGGCGTCCCGCCGTCGCTCGGCAGCTGGGGGGACTTCGAACGGGCGCTGAGCTGGGGTGAGGGCGCCGGCGTCCTGCCCGCCAAGCGGCGCTGGTGGTGGGAGCTGCGGCTGCATCCGACCTTCGGCACGATCGAGGTGCGCGTCGGCGACACGCAGACGACCGTGGACGAGACCGCCGCCTACGCCGCAGTCGTGCACGCGCTCGTCGCGTGGCTGGCCGAGCGCGTCGACGCGGGCGAGCAGCTTGCCGTCGCGCCGACGTGGCGGATCGCCGAGAACCGCTGGTGGGCCGCGCGCCACGGGCTCGACGCGTCGTTCGCCGACCTCGTGAC
>DASYVZ010000248.1:0-2071 GCA_035936515.1 Solirubrobacteraceae bacterium
GCGCCCCCCCGCTCGCAGAGCGCCGGCGCGAAGACGCCTCCCCGGTCGGTGCTGGGCGGACGATCGACCGCCGCCTCCGCCGGTGGCGCGACGGCGACGACGCCGCGCGCACCGAGCGACAGCACGGCCGGCACCCTCGGCGCGCCGCGCTGAGCGTTGGCGGCGATATCTCCTTACGTTCTCGCGGCGGCCGCGTTGGTGCATTGACTGCAGGACCACGCGCCAAGGAGGCCATCCCATGAACCACAAGCTTTCACGCATCGCGGCTCTTTCTTCAATTGTGGCGCTCGGCGTGCTCGGCACCCCCGCCGTCGCCGCCCCGCCCGCGGGATCGCCCAGCGCCGCGCAGAAGCCCGCGACGACGCCGGGACCGAGCGCCAGCGCGAACGCGAAGGCCAACGCCTACGGCAAGTACTGCGCCGCGCAGGGCTTCTCCAAGAAGCGCGTCGCGGGCCAGAAGGGGACGCCGTTCAGCCAGTGCGTCACGGCGATGGCGAAGACGGCCAAGGCCGCCAAGGCCGCCGAGGCCGCCGGCACGAAGAAGCCGAACCCGACGACAGGCTGCAAGACGATGTCCAAGAAGCGGGTGGCCGGCGCCGAGGGCACGCCCTACAGCCGCTGCGTCACGGCCGCGGCGAAGCTGCTCAAGGATCGGGCGGCCGCGTAACCGCAGCTCAGGTCCGCGCCGCCAGGCGCGGACTTCGCAGCGATGAGCGTCCAGCTCTCGTCGCGGACGGACCCGCGACGAGAGCTGGGCGCTCACCTCGTTCAAGGGCGGGTCGCCATGCGCCCGCTCCGCGCAAGGAGGTCAGGCCGCGGGTCCGGCCGGTCCGGCCGGATTGGACGGATCGGACGCGACCAGTGGTTCGGAGCCGGCGCGCAGCATCACGACGGCACCGAGCACCGCCCGCGCGACCTCTGGCTTGGATGCGCGGGCGATGTGCGTCTCGCCCGCCGCGGTGAGAATCGTGACCTCGTTGTCGGGGGCGTCGAAGCCGATGTCGGTCCGCGCGACATCGTTGACGACGACGGCGTCGAGCCCCTTGCGCGCGAGCTTCTCGCGGCCGTGCGCCAGCGCCCCCTTGCCGTGCTCGGCGGCGAAGCCCACCAGCGTCTGGCCTGGGCGGCGCGCTGCGGCGAGGCCGCTGAGGATGTCCGGGGTGCGCTCGAGCTCCACGCGCAGCCGTTCCTCGGCCGCCTTCTTGAGCTTGCCGGCGAAGCTGCGCGCCGGACGGAAGTCGGCGACGGCGGCGGCCATCAGCAGCACGTCGGCCGCGGCGAAGGCGGCGGCGCAGGCGGCCTGCAGCTCGGCGGCCGTCTCGACGTCGACATAGGTCACGCGCGCGTCGCGCGGCAGGGCGACGTTCGCGGCGATGACGGTGACGGCGGCGCCGAGCGCCGCCGCCTCGTTCGCCAGCGCGAACCCCATCCGGCCCGACGAGCGGTTGCCGACGAAGCGCACGGCGTCGATCGGCTCCCGTGTCCCGCCGGCGGTGACGAGGACCCGCAGGCCGACGAGGTCGGGCGCCAGAGCGGGCGCCAGGGGCCGCGTCAGCGCCTCGACCGCTTCCAGCAGCGCGGCCGGTTCGGGCAGCCGGCCGGGACCCTGCTCGCCCTTGGACGCCAGCCGGCCGGTGCACGGCTCGAGCACGACGACGCCGCGCGCGCGCAGCGTGGCGACGTTGGCCTGCGTCGCGGGATGCTCCCACATGTGGTTGTTCATCGCCGGTGCGACGAGCAGCGGACAGCTCGCCGCGAGCGCGGCGCTCGTCAGGAGGTTGTCGGCGAGGCCGCCGGCCAGCTTGGCGATCGTGTTCGCGCTCGCGGGCGCGACGACGAGGATGTCCGCGTTGCGGACCAGCTCGAGGTGGCTGAGCGGATCGTGGTCGGGCGCCGGCTGGCCGGGGAAGGCGCCGCGCGCCGGGTCGCGCTCGAACTCGTCGCTGAGGACCGGGGCGCCGCTCAGCGCGGCGAACGACGCCGCGCCGACGAAGCGCTGGGCGGCCGGCGTCTGGATGACCCGGACGGCATGGCCGGCGGCGGTGGCCAGGCGCACGAGCTCGAGCGCCTT
>DASYVZ010000249.1:0-2997 GCA_035936515.1 Solirubrobacteraceae bacterium
GCGCCGCGGCGCCCGCGACGGTCAGCGGCGCGAGCACTGCGCCGTCGGCGCGGGTGACCGAGCCCTCGAGCAGCGCCTCGGGCGGCTGGCCGGCGCGCGTGGCCAGCGTCCACCAGCCGCGGCCGTCGTATCGGGTGGCGCCGACGATGGCGACCCAGCGCTCGTCGATCGCGGTGAGCCACGCCACGACCTCGTCGGAGGGCAGCAGGTCGGGAAAGCGCTCGAGGACCCCGGCGACGTGCACGCCGACCCAGTCGTCGACGCGCGCCCACCACTCGCGCCGGTCCCAGTCAAAGCGCCGTCCGGGAATGCCGCGCACGAGGTTGACGATCGCCGCGTCGTAGGGGAACGCCAGCACGACGATCTGCTCGTCGCCGCTGCCGCGCAGCTCGACGTTCGGGGTGGTCGGCACGAGCTCCATTCGGTGACGCAACCGTAGCCGGCTCGCGGACGGCAACGCCCGTCGCGGAGCGCGAGGGCTACCGGCTCAGCTCGAACCAGATCTGCTCGCCGTCGGCGCGCGCGGTGCCCCACGCGTCGGCCATCCGCTCGACGATCTGCAGGCCGTAGCCGCCCAGCGACGGCGTTTCGCGCGACTGCAGCAGCGCGTGGGTGCTCACGTGCGGCGCGTCGCCCGCGACGGTGATCCGCACCCGTTGCGCCGCAACGGCGATCGACAGCCGCAGGACGGCTCCGGGACGCGGCTCGGCGTCTGCGACGAACACCGCGATGAGCTCGCTGGCGAGCAGCAGCACCTTGTAGCCGAGCTCTCCGCCCAGACCGGGGGTCGCGGCAAGCTCGCGACGCGCGATGGCGGCGGCCGCCGCCGTGGCGGGCAGCTCGACGGTCCGCTCGGCGCCGGGCAATGCATCGGTGGCGGCAAAGCGCATCGTTGGGGGCTACCCGGAATCGCGCGCGGCTCACGGGGCCGTGGCGCGGGCCGCGCGGGCCGATAGCCTGCGGCGCGCGATGCCCGACTTCCTCCCGCTGCCGGACCGCCGGCCCAAGCCGCGCAGCGCCGGGCTCACGCACGTCATCGACACCGGGCTTGGGGTTCCGGAGGTCGACGGCATGCTGCGCCAGGCGGCCGCGCACATCGACACCGTGCGCCTGGGCTGGGGCTCGGCGTACGTCACCGCCGATCTCGAGGCCAAGCTTGCCGCCTATCGCGCGCACGACGTGCCGGTCATGCTCGGCGGGACGCTGACCGAGCTCGCGTGGCTGCACGGCCGCGTCGACGAGCTGTGCGGCTGGCTCGACGAGCTCGCGATCGACCGCATCGAGGTCTCCAGCGGCGCGGTCGCGATCCCGCCGGAGGACAAGACAGCGCTCATCGAGCGGTTGGCGGGGCGCTACAGCGTCTACGCCGAGGTCGGCGAGAAGGACCCCGCTGCGCTGCTGGCGCCCTACCGCTGGGTGCAGCTCATCCGCGACGCGCTCGCGGCGGGCGCGGACATGGTCGTCTGCGAGGGGCGCGCGACCGGCACGGCCGGCCTGTATCGCCCCAACGGCGAGGCACGGACCGGGCTGATCGACGAGATCGTCCACGAGGTCGACCGCGGCCGGCTGATCTTCGAGGCGCCCCGCAAGCACCAGCAGGTGTGGCTGATCGAGCGCTACGGCGCCGACGTGAACCTCGGCAACGTCCCGCCCGCCGAGGTCCTCTCGCTGGAGACGCTGCGCCTCGGCCTGCGCGCCGACACGCTCGCGCAGTTTCACGGCCCGGGCCCCGCGGATGCGTGACCGTGGCGAGCACACCGCCGTCCTGCTGACGGGCGTCGGCAAGCGCTACGACATCGTCAGCGCGTTCGGCGAGCACGCCTTCACGATCGCGGCCGACCCCAACCCGCTGGCGCCGGCGCGCTATGCCGCCGACCTCGCGGTCGTGCCGCCGCGGATCGACGATCCCGCCTACATCCCGTTCCTCGAGCACCTCGTGGCAGAGCACGACGTGCGGGCCGTCGTCCCGCTGACCGACCTCGACATCGAGGCGCTCGCGGCCGCCGGCGACCGGCTGCCCTCGTTCGTGCCGCCCGCCGATATCGCGCGCGCGACGTTCGACAAGTACGAGACCCACGAGCGGCTGCTCGCGCTCGGCCTGCCCTCGCCGCCGACGGTCCTGCCGGGCGAGGATCCGCCGTCCTACCCGGTCATGGTCAAGCCGCGCTGCGGCTCCGGGGCGCGCTCGATCCACCCCGCTGCCGACCGCGCCGAGATGGAGTTCTTCGTCGGCTACGTCAAGGAGCCGGTCATGGTGCAGCGGCTCATGGGCGGAGCGGAGTTCTCCATCGACCTGCTCTGCGACCTCGAGGGTCGCTGCCTGAACGCGATCCCGCGGACGATGATCGAGTCGCGTGGCGGCGAGTCGATCAAGGGCACCGTGATCTTCGACGAGGAGCTCATCGACCTCGGAAGGGTCGTCGGCGAGGCGCTCGGCGTGCGCGGCCCGTGCACCGTGCAGGCATTTCGCGACCCGGAGATCGGGATCGGCATCACCGACGTCAACACGCGCTTCGGCGGCGCCTTCCCGGCGCCGATGTACGCCGCCCGGCCAGGGCGCACGTACCCCGAGCTGATCGTGAGGATGGCACGTGGTGAGACAGTGCAGCCGCACGTCGGCGACTTCGCCCACGGCCACACGTTCACGCGCTACTTCTGGCAGCTCGAGCTCGATCCGCAGCTGCGCCCGACCGGGCGCGACATCGTCGCCGACGGGCCCCGCCGGCCGCGCTAGGCGCGCCTGGCTTCGCGACGGTCTGCGCGCGCAAGCTGCGATATCCGCCCTCGGCGCGTCATGACCGGCCGGCGGCGCCGGTTCTTCAGCGCGGCGGCTGCCGTCAGCGCTTCTCTCGCTCGCCCGAGATCGCCATGATCGCGCGCGCCACGCTCGCCGCGAGCGCATTCGGGCGCCTGTCGTCGATCGTCACGCGGGCGCGCCGGCGCTGCTCAAGCGCGGCGCTCGATCCCGTCGCGGTCCCTGGGCGCGTCGCGATCCGC
>DASYVZ010000250.1:0-6168 GCA_035936515.1 Solirubrobacteraceae bacterium
GCCAGGCGACGCCGGCCGCCGGGACCAGCGCGAAGAGCAGCACCGCCAGCGCGGCGCCGACGTACTGCGAGATCGCCCCGAGGACGAACAGCGCCTGCGGCGGGAGCCTGTCGGCGACGCCGACGGCGGCGGGCGCGGCGCGGCTCATGCAGGCAGGCTAGTGCGCGAGGCCGCTCCGGCCGCGCCGCCTTTCACACGATCTCCAAGCCTTGGCAGCGGTCGCGACCTAGCATGCGGCTCATGGTGGAGAGGACGCCGACGGCGACGATCGTCGTCGTGGAGGACGAGCCGGCGATCGCGGATGCGCTGGCGGCCCGCCTGCGCGCGGAGGGCTTCACCGTCGAGGTCGCGCACGACGGCGCGCGCGGCGTGGAGCTGTGCCGCCGGGTGCAGCCCGATCTGGTCGTGCTCGACGTCATGCTGCCGGGCATCGACGGCCACGAGGTCTGCCGCCGCATCCAGCGCGAGCGCCCCGTGCCGGTGCTCATGCTCACCGCGCTGGACAGGGAGAGCGACCTGCTCGTGGGACTCGGCGTCGGCGCCGACGACTACATGACCAAGCCCTTCAGCCAGCGTGAGTTCGTCGCGCGCGTGCGGGCGCTGCTGCGCCGGGTGCAGCGCGCGGCGGAGCAGTCGTCATCGCGTCCGATCGTGGCGGGGCCGCTGACGATCGATGCCGCGCGACGGGAGATCCGCCGCGGCGGCCGGCTCGTGCATCTCACGCCGACCGAGTTCGACCTCGTCCACCGCCTCGCTCAGCGGCCGGGCATCGTCTTCACCCGCGAGCAGCTGCTCGAGGAGGTGTGGGGCTACGCCGACGGAACGGCCGGCGGGCGCACCGTCGACTCGCACGTCGCGGCCGTGCGGCGCAAGCTCGGCGCGGAGGTCCTGCGCACCGTCCAGGGCATCGGCTACGCCTTCGGAGCCCCGGCGCCGTGAGGCCGCTGCAGTCGCTGCCCTCGCTGAAGCTCAAGCTGAGCATCGTCATCGTCGTGGCGGTGTGGATCACGGCGGTTGCCACGATCGTCGCCGTGCGCTGGCTCGGGCTGCCGTCCATCGTCGGGGCGGGCGCGGGGATAGCGCTCGCGCTGGCGTGTGCGCACCTGCTCGCGCGCGGGACCACGAAGCCGCTGCGCGAGATGGCCGCCGCGGCGTCGGCGATGGCCCGCGGCGAGCACGGCCGCCAGGTCGCCGTCACCTCCAACGACGAGGTCGGCGAGCTCGCGCGCGCGTTCAACCGCATGACGCAGGAGCTCGCCGAGACCGACCGTTTGCGCCGCGATCTCGTCGCCAACGTCTCACACGAGCTGCGCACGCCGCTCGGCGCGCTGCAGGCCGTGCTCGAGAACGTCGTCGACGGGGTCAGCGAGCCCGATCCCGAGACGCTGCGCACGATGCTTGCGCAGACGCGCCGGCTCGGGCGGCTCGTGACCCAGCTGCTCGATCTCTCGCGCCTGGAGGCCGGTGAGCAGCCGTTCGACATCCGCCCGTTCGCGATCGCGGCCGTCATGCAGAGCGCGGCGCGCGAGGCGCGACTGCACGCGCCCGACGACATCGTCTTCTCGATCGACGCGCCGCCCGAGCTGCGCGTCGAGGGCGACTGCGAGCGCATCCACCAGGTGGTCATGAACCTCGTCGAGAACGCGGTGCGCTACTCGCCACGACCGGGGCACGTGGCGCTGCGCGCGACCGGCGCCGACGGCAATGTGGTGCTCGAGGTCGACGACGAGGGCCCGGGTATCGCCGAGGCGGATCTCGAGCGGGTGTTCGAGCGCTTCTACCGTGGCGACGGGCGCGAGCGCGTCCCGGCCGCAACCGGCCAATCCGGCCAATCCGACCGCGGCGGCGGCGCCGGGCTGGGGCTGGCCATCGCACGCTGGATCGTCGACCTGCACGGCGGCACGATTCGCGCCGAGCGGCGCGAGCCGCACGGGACGCACATGGTCGTCACGCTGCCGCGGGCGAAACCGTGAGCCAAGCGCGCCGCCCCTTCGTGCCTTGGGCGGTGGGTCCGGACCGCTCCAGCTCGGGTGCCGGCGACGCTGGCGCGAAGATGTTCGCTATCGCGACGGCCGAGAGGCCGCGCACCTCATCGCGCTGTGCGTTCGACAGCTCGCGCAGCACGCATCCAACGCTGGTCGGCGCAAGGCCGGCGCGCCTCACCCACAGCTCGTCCTGGCCGTGCACGTGGTGGGTGCGTCGGCCAGCTGCGGTGATCGGGGTGCGCGCTCGAGCATCCGGCCCAACGCGCCCGCTCGCAAGACATCGGGGGCCGTGGCATACGCTGGCCGGCATGAGGGTCGCGCCTGCGCTGATCGCCGCTGTTTCGCTGGCGGTCGGCGGCTGCGGAGAGGAGCGCGGCCAGGCGACGCGGACCGTCCCCGAACCCGTCGGTCCCGTGCCGACGACCGATCCGCGCGCCGTCGCGGTCATCTCAGTCTCGCTCTTGGACTACGTGCTGCGACCCGAGCGCTCGCGCGTTGCGCGGGCCGGCCTCATCGCCTTCGAGGCGACGAACGACGGGGCGGTGCGTCACGGGCTCGCGGTCGATGCCCCGGCCGGTCGCGTCAGCACGCGCGCGCTGCGCCCCGGCGAGCGCGCGACGTTCTCCGTGCGCCTGCCCCCCGGGAGGTACAAGTGGTACTGCCCGGTCGCCGACCATGAGCAGCGCGGGATGGTCGGGCGGCTGCGCGTCGCCGAGTGAACGCGACCCGCCGTCACTCGTCGTCGTACCCCGGCTCGCCGGGCAGCACGACGCGCGGCTCGTCGGCGCCGAGCACGACGCGCGGCAGCACCGCGACGATCTCGCGCTCGCGGGCGTGCTCGAGCAGCAGGTCGACGGTCGTGAACGCCGACAGCTGCTCGAGGTGGCGCAGCGTCGGGAACACGAGCGCAAGCTCGCTGCGGGCGTAGGCATCCAGCGCCGCGCGCGGCGTCGTCCAGCGCAGGTCGACGCACTCCTCGCCGTCGACACGCGGCCGCACGCGCGCCGGCGCCCGTGCCACGAAGAAGCGCGTGTCGAAGCGGATCTCGATGAGCTCGGGCGTGATCCAGCGGCTGTACTCGACGAGCGCCTCGGGCGCGAGATCGGTCACGCCGGCCTCTTCGGCGAGTTCGCGCACGGCCGCCGCGCGATGGTCCTCGCCCGGATCGACGGCGCCGCCCGGAAAGACCCAGAAGCCGCCCATGAAGCGCTGTGCCGGGCTGCGCCGGACGAGGAGCAACTCCAGGCCACGGTCGCCGTCGCGCACGAGGATCAGCGAGGCCGACTGGCGCGGCGTGGTCGGCTCGCCCTCGCGCCGCAGGCGCTCCTCCGTCGTCGGACGCTTCATGTCGCGAAGGTATCGCCTACCCTCCAGCGCATGACGACCGAGACCGCCACCACACGCTGGATCTGTGAATCCTGCGGCTTCATCTACGACCCCGAAGAGGGCGACCCCGACGGCGGCATCCCGCCGAACACGGCGTTCGCGGACATCCCCGACACGTGGTTCTGCCCCGTGTGCGGCGCGCGCAAGAAGGACTTCACGCCCTACGAGGACTAGCCGGCCCCACGCCTGCGGGCGCCGCGGGCACGCCCGGCAAGTACGCTCGTCGCAGGCATGGACGAGGGAATCCGCATCGGCGTCGCGGCGCAGGCGCTGGGGGTCAGCGTCGACACGCTGCGCCGCTGGGAGCGCGACGGCAGGATCGCCTTCGAGCGCCGCGGCAACACGCGCGTGCTCGCGCCCGAGGAGCTGGCGCGGGTGCTGCGCGAGCGCGGCACGAACACCCGCTCCAGCGCGCGCAACCGGATGGCCGGCGTGATCGTCGACGTCAAGCGCGACGGCGTCATGGCCCAGATCGATCTCGCCTGCGGGCCCTACCGGATCGTCTCGCTCATGTCGCGCGAGGCCGCCGACGAGCTCGACCTGCAGCCAGGGCAGCCGGCGACGGCGGTCGTGAAGTCGCCGATGGTCATCATCGAACGCACCTGACCCTCCAGTCGCTGGCTGTTGGCCGCGCTGCGGACGGAAGACGCGGGGGCCTGAGCGGCCGGCCCCGCGACGCGAACGTCAGCCGCCGGCGAGCACCACCTGATAGCCGTCGGCGCGCAGCAGTTCGACGACGAGCGTCCGATGGTCGCCCTGCAGCTCGATCACGCCGTGCTTCGCCGAGCCGCCGACCCCGCAGCGCTTCTTCAGCTGTCCCGCCAGCTCGCGCAGCGCGACCTCGTCGAGCGGCACGTTGGAGACGGTCGTGACGGGCTTGCCGCGGCGGCCGGCCGTCTCGCGGCGCACCTTCACCGGTCCGCCGGCGCTGCACAGCTCGGCCAGGTGCGGATCGCGCGCCTTGCGCAGGTCGCCGTCGTTGGACGACCACACGACTCTCGCATCGCGGCGCTTGGCCATGGTCGCACGGTAACGGAGGAACCGCGGCCGGACAGGATCTATCGTGCAGGCGATGGCCAGACCCGAGTCGAAGTTCTCCCTCCGCCAGGCGGGTCGGCGTGCGATGCACCGCCGCTACGAAGCTGCCGCAGAGGCCGGCGACGCGCAGGCGATGCTCCTGGTCGCGACATTTCGCGCCGCCGACGACCCCGAGTCCGCGCGCCTCTGGTTTCACCGCGCCGCGGAGGCCGGCAACTCCCACGCGATGTACATCGTCGGCCTGCTGCTCGAGGCGACCGATCCAGTCACGTCGCGGATGTGGCTTGAGCGGGCGGCGAAGGGCGGCCACCTCGACGCCATGATCAAGCGCGGCGTGCAGGCGCAGCAGAGCGGTGAGCTCACGGAAGCGCGCCAGCTCTATGAGCAGGCGGCCGGCGGCGGCAGCTCCGTCGCGATGTTCAATCTCGGGCTGCTGCACGAGAGCTCGGACCCGACGGTCGCGCGCGACTGGTACGAGAAGGCCGCGGCCAAGGGCGACGCGGACGCGATGTTCAACCTTGGCCGGATGCTCGAGCCAGACGATCCCGACGCCGCGCGGACGCTGTGGGAGCGGGCGGCGGCGGCGGGGCAGCCCGAAGCGCAGGAGCGGCTCTGACTCGATTGCGCGGCTGACACACCGCCGGCACCGTCTGCGTCCTCAGGGCCTTACTGCCTGGACCGCAAGCGCGATCGGATGCGCGTGTCATCAGCCTGCACCGGGTAGCCCCTGGCCGTGGCGAAGGACAGCGACGACACGAAGGACTGCCCGCGCTGCCAAGGCAGCGGCAAGTACGCCGACCCGCAGCGCGGCCCGCTGGTGCAGGTCACGTGCGAGCGCTGCCAGGGCTCCGGCCGGGTCGCCGCGGATTCGCCCGACGAGCCGCCGGCGGAGGAGCCCACGCAGATCCCGTTCGGCTCGACCCCGGACTGACGGAGCCACAAGAAGCAGCCGCCGGCTTCGGTCGCCTGAACGCGGCGGCGCCCGCCCAGGCCGACGCTACGCCGCCGCCAGCAGGACCGGACGCGCCGTCGCCTCCGCCACCGACGCAGCCGTGATCTGCACGAGGTGACACAGCTCCTCCTCGCTCATCGCCAGCGGCGGCATGAGCACGACGACGTCGCCCAGGGGCCGTACGATCGCCCCGCGCCGGCGGGCGGCCCGCGTCACCTGATGGCCCATCCGCGCCGCGAGCGGGAAGCGCTCCAGCGCGATGCCCGCCATGAAGCCGCGGCGGCGCACCTCCCCGACGCAGCGCAGCGGCGCGACGAACTCGTCGAGCAGCTCGCCGAAGCGGTCGATCTTCGGGGCCAGGGTCTCGAGCGTGCGCTCGGACTCGAAGACGTCGAGCGTCGCGAGCGCCGCGGCGCACGCGAGCGGGTTGGCCGTGTACGTGTGGCCGTGGAAGAACGTCTTGAGGTCCTCGTGCTCGCCGAGGAACGCCTCGTAGACGCGCTCTGACGCAAGCGTCGCCGCGAGCGGCATGTAGCCGCCGGTCAGTCCTTTCGCGACACACATGAGATCGGGCGCGACGTTCTCCTGCTCGCAGGCGAACATCGTGCCGGTGCGCCCGAAGCCGGTCGCGACCTCGTCGACGATGAGCAGCACGTCGTGCTCGTCGCACAGCGCGCGGACGTCCGCCAGGTAGCCCTCGGGGTGCGTGAGGATCCCGGCGGCGCCCTGCACGAGCGGCTCGACGATGACCGCCGCGACCTGGCCGGAGTGCTGCTGCAGCAGCGCGGCCATGTCCCCGGCGTCGCC
>DASYVZ010000251.1:0-3251 GCA_035936515.1 Solirubrobacteraceae bacterium
TGAACGCCCCGCACTTCTGGCAGTAGTTGGCCCCCTCGGCGTTGAGGAACCCGCATTCGGGGCAGTGGTGCGCCATTACTCCTGCGGCGTGCGCCCCGACAGGATGTCCGTCAGCCGCTGGACGTCGGCGCCGGAGATCACATCCTCGCCGGTCTCATGCTTCTTGCGCAGCCGGTTGACGAGCTCGGCACGCAGGATGTCGATCTTGCCGTGCAGGATGCGCCGGCGGTAGGAGACCTCGACCTCCTCGTCGGTCAGCTGCTGGATGAGGTCCTTCAGCTCCTGGTCGCCAAGCGAGCCGAGGTCGGGAAACGTGTCCATCAAGAGTGACTCCTACGTGAGGGGAACGGCCGGCGCGGTCGGCCGAGCATACCAGTGCAGATCTTGCCTTCAAGCTGAGCTTGAGGCTGCAGGAGAACGCCCGGAAACCTGCCGGCCGTCGTTGCACGCTGCGATCCAGAACCGATAGCCTGGCGCTCCACCGTCTTAGGCCGCCCTAACTCATGCCCACGCCGCAGCCGACCCCCGCCACCGCGCCCGCGCCGCTGGCGCCGCTGCTGGAGCCGGCCGGCTGCGAGGACTGCTGCCTGGCGCCGGGCTCGCTCCAGCGGGTACGCAGGATGCAGGCGCTACGCGAGTGCGGCTGGAGCCTCGACGAGATCGCGCTGCGCTTCGGCGTCTCGCGCGAACGCGTGCGCCAGATCATGCGCGCCCATCGCAGCGCTGCGCCAGAGGACATCGCCGCAGCGCGCCGGCGGCGCGCCGAGGCGCAGGCCGAGGCGCGCGCGAAGCGCGGGAGCGGGAGCGATCAGACGCCCTTGCCGCGCGCAGCGCGTAGCTGCGCGAGCCCGTCGCGCACGTAGAGCACGACCGCGTACCACGCGAGCGCCAGCCCGAGGTAGAGCAGCACCTCGGCAAACGTCGCCAGGCCGACGAGCGCGAAGAAGATCGCCGACATCGTCGGCCACACCGCGGCGCGGCCCGGCCAGTTGATCTTGATCTCGTAGCCTCGGCGCAGCGCCAGCTGGCCGACGACGAGCAGCAGCACCTCGCGCAGGACGAGCACCGCGATCGCCCAGCGCGGCAGCAGCTCGAAGTACCAGCAGACGACGAGCCCGGAAACGACGAGCAGGCGGTCGACGAACGGGTCGAGCAGCGCGCCGAACCGGCTGTACTGCCCCGTCAGCCGCGCGGCGATCCCGTCGAAGTAGTCGCTCCACGCGATGACGGCGAAGATCACGGCCGGCAGCGCGTCGGTGCCGCTGTCGGAACCCAGCGCGAGCACGAGGAAGAGCGGGATCAGCGCCAGGCGCACGAAGCCGATCGCGTTGGGGATCGTCCAGACGTTCCAGGGCTGGCCGCGCAGCGTCTGCGGCGGCGGCGGCCCGCTGCGATCCAGGCCGGCGAGGCGACGGAACGTCAGGCGCGCCTTCTCCGCCGCCTGCCCGAAGGCGGTAGCGTCGGGATCGGGCGCAGCCGGATCGCGCCGGGCGCGGTCTACGGGAGTGCCCGCCACAGCTCGCCCACCGCCTCGGCGGCCGTGGCCAGCGGCACGCCGGCCTCGATGTCTTCGAGGCCGCGCCGCCGCTGCGCCTCGGCGCGGCCCTCCCGCAGCGACCGGCGCCCGACGGTCAGCCGCAGCGGACAGCCGAGCAGCTCGGCATCGGCGAACTTCGACCCCGGGCCGAGGTCGCGGTCGTCGAGCAGGACCTCCAGACCGGCGGTGCGCAGCTCGCGGTACAGGCCCTCGGCGGCGGTGAGCTCGTCACTGCCCGCCTTGCCGAGCGCCACGACCTCGACGTCCCACGGCGCGAGAGCACGCGGCCAGGAGATCCCCTTCTCGTCGGCGAACTGCTCTACGGCCGCGGCGACGATCCGTGCCGGGCCGATCCCGTAGGAGCCCATGACGATCGGCCGCTGCGATCCGTCGACGTCGAGGTAGTTGGCGCCCAGCGGCTCGGAGTAGCGCGTCCCGAGCTGGAAGATGTTGCCCACCTCGATGGCGGGCTCGATCGTGATGGGCCGGCCGCCGACGGTGTCGCCCGCCTCGACCTTGCGCACGTCGACGCGCTCGAAGGCGAAGTGGCGGCCCGGCTCCACGCCACGCAGGTGGTGGTCGCGCTCGTTGGCGCCGATGACGTAGCCGCCGTCGCTGACCGCGTCGTCGAGCAGCACCGGGACGTTCGCGCCGACGGGGCCGATGAAGCCGGCCGGCCCGATGCGGTCGGCGACCTCCTCGTC
Source organism: Solirubrobacteraceae bacterium (assembly GCA_035936515.1). GTDB lineage: Bacteria > Actinomycetota > Thermoleophilia > Solirubrobacterales > Solirubrobacteraceae > CADCVQ01. The sequence continues at coordinate 2,242 of DASYVZ010000251.1, forward strand.
GCGGGCCGGGCGCCACGGCGCGCCCAGCGCGTTCGTGAGCTTGATCTCGTTGACGCGGTGGTCGCCGCGCACGAGGACGAGCACGAGCCCGCGGCCCCCCTGCCGGCCGGCCGCGCCGTCGACGATCACTGGGAAGGCCTTCAGCAGCGCCCCGGGTGCAACCGCGAGCATCCGGGCGACGGCGTCGATCGATGTCGCGCCGGGGGTGTGCACGGTCTGCGGCTCCGACAGCGGCTTGGGCAGGTCGACGGGCTGCGCGTCGGCGGTCGCCACCTCGACGTTGGCGGCGTAGCCCGGCGCGAGCGCGACTTCGTTCTCGCCGGCCGCGCACGGCGCCATGTACTCGTGGGCTCCGGAGCCGCCCATCATTCCCACGTCGGACTCGACGCTGTACCACTCCAGCCCGGTGCGCTCGAAGATCCGGTCGTAGGCGCCGGCGTACGCCCGATAGTGGCTCTGCAGTCCCGCCTCGTCGCGGTCGAAGGTGTAGGCGTCCTTCATGATGAACTCGCGGGTGCGCAGCACGCCGGCGCGGGGGCGCGGCTCGTCGCGCTCCTTGACCTGGAAGTGGTAGAGGCTGAACGGCAGGTCGCGGTAGGAGCGCACGACCTGCGCGACGTGCGTGGTGACGCATTCCTCATGAGTCATCGCCAGGACCATGTCGGCGCCCTTGCGGTCTGTGAGCTTGAACAGCTCGCCGATCTCGTAGCGGCCGGTGCGATGCCAGGCCTCGGCCGGCTGGAGCACCGGCATGAGCATCTCCTGTCCGCCGACGGCGTCCATCTCCTCGCGGATGATCTGCACGACCTTCTGGTGCACCCGCCAGCCCGCCGGCAGCCATGACCACAGGCCCGTGCCGAGCTGGCGGACGAGTCCGGCGCGCACCATCAGCTTGTGCGAGATCGCCTCGGCATCGGCCGGCGGCTCGCGCTCGGTCGGCAACAGCAGTGCGGAGAGTCGGGTCACGCGTTCACCATCAGATAGCGCCAAGCCTACGCGGGTAGAGTCCG
>DASYVZ010000252.1:0-1795 GCA_035936515.1 Solirubrobacteraceae bacterium
GTCCGGTCCGGCCCGCCGCAGCTCTTGCAACGTCAGGACACGAACACCACGCGTGTCTCGTAACAAAATGCGGGCAAACGTGCGAGGTGTCAAATCGCAGAAGGGAAGGAACCACATGCAGACCGCACACGACTTGCAGAACTGGCCGGGTGAAACGCTGTACGACGGCGATGGCTCGAAGATCGGCGAGATCACCGAGATCTACGCCGACCGCGCAACAGGCGAGCCGGCCTGGCTGGCCGTGAAGACTGGCCTCTTCGGCTCGAACATCAGCTTCGTGCCGCTGCGCGAGGCCGCGCGCGCCGAGGACGGCATCCGCGTCCCGTATGACAAGTCGCACGTCAAGGACGCGCCGAACGTGCCAGACGACGCCGAGATCTCCCCCGAGGAGGAGCGCCGTCTGTGGGAGCACTACTCCATGGACTTCGGTGACTTCGACTACTCGCAGGACCCCGGCATCGGGACGACCGGCCACGACACGTCGGGGCCGAACACCGACCAGGCGATGACTCGTTCGGAGGAGGAGGTCCGGGTCGGCACGGCTCCCGTCGAGAGCGGCCGCGCGCGGCTGCGCAAGTACGTCACGACCGAGCAGGTGCAGACGACGGTGCCGGTTCAGCGCGAGGAGGTCCGCGTCGAGCGCGAGCCGATCAGCGACGCGAACATCGACGCGGCGACCGACGGTCCGGCGATCTCCGAGGAGGAGCACGAGGTCACGCTCTATGCCGAGGAGCCGGTCGTCGAGAAGCGCGTCGTGCCCAAGGAGCGGGTGCGGCTCGACAAGGAGACGGTCAGCGAGGAGCAGTCGATCTCCGAGGAGATCCGCAAGGAGCAGATCGAGACCGAGGAGGGCCGGTAGCGATGGCCGAACGCACACGTGCTGGCGACGGGTCGCCCGGCGCCACCAGAGTGCGCGGGCGCGACGAGAACGCGGGTCACGATCCCGACCGGGATCGTGATCTGGTCTCCGAGCGCGAACGCACGGAGCATCATCGCCACGTCACGGCGGCCACCGCGCACGAACGCGAGCACGCGGAGTTCGGCGGGATCTCGTGGCTGTCGGCGCTGTTCGGCTGGCTCGCTGCCGCCGGGCTGACCGCGATCCTCGCCGGCATCGCGGCCGCGGCGGGCGCCGCATTGGCGCTCAACGAGGTCGGAGACCAAGTAAGCGGCGCGGAGGCCGAGGCGATCGGCTTGACGGGCGGCATCGCGCTGCTCGTCGTGCTGGCGATCGCGTACTTCGTCGGCGGCTATGCCGCGGGGCGGATGGCGCGCTTCGACGGCGCCCGCCAGGGCGTCGGCGTCTGGCTGTGGGGCATCATCGCCGCGATCGTCATCGCCGCGCTGGCCCTCATCGGCGGCTCGCAGTACAACGTCCTCGACGCGCTGAACCTGCCGCGCATTCCCATCGACAGCGGCACCCTGACGACCGGCGGCGCGATCGCGCTCGCGGCGTCGCTGCTGGTGACGCTCGGCGCGGCCGTCGTCGGCGGCAAGGCCGGCGAGAAGTTCCACCGCAAGGTCGACCGGGTGGGCATGACGCGCTGACTCACCGAGCGCCCGCCACCGCTGCGACCGTGGTGGCGGGTGTTGGTCCTGACGCGCCGGGTGCGATCGCACCGGGCGCGTCACGACCGCCGTCGGCCGCCGCTTGATGGGCGGTCCCGGGCTCGAACCGGGGACCTCCTGCTTGTAAGGCAGGCGCTCTGACCAGCTGAGCTAACCGCCCGCGTGCAACGCGACTATGGGCCGCCTGGGGATCGAACCCAGAACCTAGGGATTAACCTGCCGCACC
>DASYVZ010000253.1:0-2934 GCA_035936515.1 Solirubrobacteraceae bacterium
CCCTAGGATGCCCCCATGCCGACCCTCACCGCCGTCATCCTCGCCGCCGGCCAGGGGACGCGCATGCGCTCCCAGCTTCCGAAGATGCTGCACCCGCTCTGCGGGCGAGCGCTCGTGGGCTGGCCGATCGCCGCCGCACTCGAGGCGGGGGCCGCCCGGGTGGTGGTCGTCGACTCGCCGGCGAAGACCCTCGAAGGCCGGCTGCCGGAGGGCGTGAGGTGCGTCGTGCAGCCTGAGCCGGACGGCACCGGCGGCGCGGTGCGGGCGGCCGCCGCGGAGATCGAGCAGGACGCCGTCGTCGTCGTCCTGCCCGGCGACGTGCCGCTCATCACTGCAACGGCGATCGAGGAGCTCGTGCGCGCGCATGCCAAGCACGATGCCGCCGCGACGATGTTGACGATGACACTCGACGACCCCAGCGGCTACGGCCGCGTCGTGCGCGACGACGACGGGCACGTCGAGCGCGTCGTGGAGACGAAGACCGCCGGCGACGCCACGCCCGACCAGCTCGCCATCCACGAGGTCAACAGCTCGATCTTCGCCTTCGACGGCGGCGCGCTGCTCGCCGCGCTGCAGGAGCTCTCGCCCGACAACGTCCAGGGCGAGCTCTACCTGCCCGACGTCCTGCCCGCGCTGCGCGCCGCCGGCCGCACGGTGAAGGCGCACGAGCTGCACGATCCCGATCTGGCGCTGGGCATCAACGATCGCGTCCAGCTCGCGCTCGTCCGGACGATCGCCCAGGCGCGCATCCACGACGCGCACGGCCGCGCCGGCGTGACGATCGTCGACCCCGCCTCGACGCTGATCGACGTCGGCATCACGATCGGGGAGGACACGAGGATCGAGCCGAGCAGCTTCCTCCGCGGGACGACGAAGATCGGCCGCGGCTGCATCGTGGGCCCGCTGACGACGCTGATCGACGCCACGCTGCACGACGCGGTCACGATCCCGCACTCCTACGTCGTCGGCGCGGAGATCGAGTCGAAGGCCACCGTCGGCCCGTTTGCGTATCTGCGCCCGGGCACCGTCCTGCGGGAGCGCTCCAAGGCGGGCACCTTCGTCGAGATCAAGAACTCCGATGTCGGGCGGGGCAGCAAGGTCCCGCACCTGTCCTACATCGGCGACGCGGACATCGGCGAGGAGACGAACCTCGGCGCGGCGACGATCACCGCCAACTACGACGGCGTCGCCAAGCACCGCACGACGATCGGCGACCGCGTTCGCACCGGGGTCGACACGACGCTCGTGGCGCCGGTGACCGTCGAGGATGATGCGTACACGGCGGCCAACTCGGCGATCACGAAGGACGTGCCGCCGGGGGCGCTGGCCGTGGCCCGCGAGCGCCAGACCAACCTCGAGGGCTACGCCGAACGCAAGCGCCGGGATACGCCCTAGACTTCCTCCAGCGATGACCACGGTCGAGCCGCAGCCGGCGCCAGCTACTCGCCTCGAGCTCGGCTACGACAAGAGGCTCATGCTGTTCTCGGGGCGCGCGAACCCCGACCTCGCGGCGCGGATCGCCGCCAAGCTCGGCATCACTCCGGGCCCGGTGACGCTCAAGACGTTCACCAACGGCGAGGTCTACTGCCGCTACGGCGAGTCGATCCGCGGCTGCGACGTCTTCATCGTCCAGCCGACGTGCGCGAACCCGGCCACCGGGCTGACGCCAAACGACGCGCTCATGGAGCTGCTGATCATGATCGACGCGGCCGTCGGCGCCAGCGCGCACCGCGTCATCGCCGTCGTGCCGTGGTTCGGCTACAGCCGCCAGGACAAGAAGTCCGCTCCGCGCGAGCCGATCTCGGCGCGTCTCGTGACCCGCATGCTCGAGCGGGCCGGCGCCGACCGCGTCGTGACGATGGACCTCCACGCCGGCCAGATCCAGGGCTTCTCCTCCAAGCCGATCGACCACATGACCGCGCTGTTCATCCTCACGCAGTACTTCCGCGACCTCGGCCTGGAAGACCTCGTCGTCGTGGCACCGGACGCCGGCCGCGTAAAGCTCAACAAGAAGTTCGCCTCCAAGCTCGGCGCCGGCATCGCGATCCTCGACAAGGAGCGCCCGGCCCAGCAGGTCGCCGAGATCGGCTACGTCATCGGCGACGTCAAGGGCAAGACCGCCATCATCGTCGACGACATCATCGACACCGCCAGCACGCTGAAGGTGGCCAGCCAGACCGTGCTCGACGCGGGCGCCCGGGCGGTCTACGCCGCCGCTACGCACCCGGTCCTCAGCGGCAACGCCTTCGAGAACCTCATCGCCGCCGGGCTGGAGCAGATCGTCGTCACCGACACGATCCCGTTGCGCGCCGGCGCGCCCGAAAACGTCCACGTCCTCTCATGCGCCGACAAGCTGACCGACGCGATCCGCAGCATCTTCTCGGACCGCTCCGTGAGCGACGTCTTCGGCGGGGAGAACCAGCTGTTCTAGCGGGACCGGCGGGTCTGGCTGCAGGCCGATCAGCTGGGTTCGTACCGCCTCGTCTCGACAGCCAGCGCTGCAGGACGTGCGTCGTGACGCCCGACAAGGTGACCAGGTCGTCCACGTCGTCGCGGGCGAGGACGGCCGCTGGAACCTGCGAGTGCTCCGTCGCCGCTGCGACGCCGGAGGGTCGTTCGTCATCGGTCTCAGCGCGCGGCGAGCCTGGATCCTTCGCAGCCGCGCTGCAGAGCGCCAGCGCGAACACGCCGACGCCTCCCCACAGCACGACGCCGGCAACGATCCACATATGGTCCGCCTTCCCTCGACCCTGCGCTGAGGGAAGTGCCTCGCGGGTCATTGCTCTTGCGTAGCCGCCTGCGGCCCTTCCCCCTGGACAAGGGGTCTAGCAGTCGACGACGCCGATGACGCGGACCCCCTGCGATTGCAGATGTACGACCGGCGTTCTTGCCAGAACCAGCTCTTCTGAGATCGCGCTACGACCACGTCTCGGC
>DASYVZ010000254.1:0-2429 GCA_035936515.1 Solirubrobacteraceae bacterium
GATCGGCCCCGGCACGGCGAAGGCCCTGCGCGCCGGGGGGATCGAGCCGGACATCGTGCCGCCGCGGGCGGTCGGGGAGTCGCTCGTCGAGGCGCTGGCCGAGCGGCCGGTGCAGCGAGCGCTGATCGCGCGCGCCGAGCAGGCGCGCGAGATGCTGCCCGACGCCCTGCGCGAGCGCGGCGCGGATGTCGAGATCCTCGCGCTGTATCGCACCGTCGCCGAGCCGCTGTCGGCGGCGGCGCTCGAGTCCGCGCTCGGTGCGGAGTACGTGACGTTCACGTCCGCGTCAGCGGTGCGCTTCTTCCTTGAGGCGGCCGGCCGGCCGAGCGCCGGCCAGCGGATCGTCTCCATCGGCCCGATCACGAGCGCCGCGCTGCGCGAGCGCGGGTTGAGCGTCGACGTCGAGGCGACCGAGCACACGCCCGACGGTCTGATCGCGGCGATGCTGGCGGACGCGGACGCGGGCGCGGCGCCGGAAGCGGCGGCGCGGCGCGATCGCGGATCCATGCCTCCGCCACCAGCCCGTCCCGAATGATCGCTTCGCCGTCCTGCGAACTGCTCAGCGCAGATCCGGCGAGATGCCGGCGGCTACCGCCGGCGGCCGACCGCCACGACGTCGGTGACCTGCCGGCGTCCTGAGCTGTGCTCCTGCTCGTAGGCGTGCTCCTCGCAGCGCAGCAGTTCGAAGCCGCGCAGCGCGTGTTGCACGCGTTCCAGCGTGTACAGGCGCTCAGCGTCGGGCGGGCCGCGCCGGCCGTGGTCGGCGAGGATGACGCCGACGGTGAACACGTGTCCTCCCGGCACGAGCGCGCGCGCCACGCGCTCGAACAGCGCCTCGCGGTCGTGCGGCTGCGGGTGCATGAAGCTCACGACGACGAGCTCGAACGCCGATTGGCCGAAGTCGTGCTCGTGCCAGTCGCCGACGATGCACTCAAGCTGTGCGCCGCGGGCCGCGGCGCGCTCGGCGGCCCGCTCCAGCGCCACCGTCGAGAGGTCGATCGCGGTGACGGTCCAGCCCTGCGTCGCCAGCCAGACCGCGTTGCGCCCATCGCCGGCGCCGACGTCGAGTGCGCGCCCGGGCTCGAGCTCACCGGCGAACTGCGCAAGCGGGGCGTTGGGCTCCTTCGTCCACAGGTCGGGCTCGGCGCGGTAGCGCGCGTCCCATTGCGCGGCGGTCATCGGCGGGTCGCTGCTCATCTCGAGCAGGCTAGACCGTGGCGGCGGTCAACCGCACGGACGAGCTAGCGGCAACCCCATGGCCCGATGCCTGAGAGCACGGGAAGCGCTGCTGATGGACTACGCGCCTACGACGCTACGGTCGGCGTGCTCTGCCGGCGCCCCGACGCCAGCGGCTCGATCGTGTCCGACCCGCGCGTCCCACGACGCGGCGAGCAGCCAGGGCGCGTGTGCGCGCGCAGCGAGTATCTGTACCGCTCGCCGGGCCGGCTCTTCGTCGGCACCGTCTACCGCAACCAGCCGCTGTCGATCCAGCGCCGCAGCGCCTCCGGTGCATGGGTCCGCGTCGTCACCGACATCGGGACCGAGGGCTGGCTGCGGCCAGGCGCCCTGTGCCGCTGACGGGGTGCTCCGAAAAGGCCGCGACGCAGGGGGTCGGATACGACTGAAGAACCGAGCGGTATCAGCCCGCGGTGTCGATGTCGCCCTCCGGGAAGCCGGGCAGCTCGCGCTCGGGCTCCTCCTGATCGGGCGGCACCCCGAGCGGCACGTCCTCGTCCTGCCCCTCCTCCGGAAGTCCGCTCGGCGCGGGTGGCTCGCGCTCGTCGCGGCTCACACCGCCACCCCGGCGTCCTGCAGCCAGCTGGTGATCTCGTCCGGTGGATTGTCGCCGAACTCGGCGCGCGCGGCGAGGCGCAGCAGGTCGTCGTCGTCGTCGCCGAGCTCGTCGCGGCGAAACGCGAGATATGTCGCCACGGCGGCGGCCATCTGCACGCCGGCGCCGGGCATCGAGCCCTGCACACGCGCGGCGGTCTCGAAGAACTCGCGGTCGCGCCCCTCGAGCGAGCTGACCGGCTCGTCGCTGTCCTCGTAGGCGAGCAGGAAGTCGGTCACGAGGTCATCGGCGCCGTCGGGATCGCAGACCGCCGCGGCGCGGCGCACGACTTCGGCGACGGATGGCGTCTCGGCATGAGATGCGGGTCGCATGGCGCTTGGGGATACCCGGTCGCCGAGCCATACACTCGATCGGCCCATGACGGTCGTGACGTTCCTCAGCGACTACGGCCTCGACGACGACTTCGTCGGCGTGTGCCACGGTGTGATCGCGCGGATCGCGCCGGGCGTGCGGGTCGTCGACGTCACCCACGGGATCGAGCGCCACGACGTGCGCGCCGGCGCGCTCGTGCTGCGCCGCGCGCTGCCGTACCTGCCGGCCGGGGTGCACGTGGCGGTCGTCGATCCCGGGGTCGGCT
>DASYVZ010000255.1:0-14419 GCA_035936515.1 Solirubrobacteraceae bacterium
CACAAACCGGACAACCCGGCCCATGCACAAGCTCCACATTCGCCGGCAACAAATCATCGATCCCGTACTTATAAATCGAATGCGTATGCCCGCCGCAAACCTCCATGAACTTATAATGACGCCCCGGCTCCACAAGACCCAGGATCTCGCCCGCCAGCACCTCCCCCAACGCCGGATCGCGAAACTCATCGACATACTTCATTCAAAGCCCTCCTCGCTAAGCCTTGCGATCGCCGTGCCGGCATGAACCAAAAGCCGATCCCCCGGCGCCACCGGGGCGACTAGATCAATCTCAACCGTCTCCGAACTCCCATCCTCATCAGCACACAACGCCAGCCCCCGCCCCTCGTCGAGGCGCAACACCGTCAGCGGGACGGCGACATCACCACACGTGATGCAGCCCGTCGTCTGATCACAGGCCGGTGCCAGCGCGGACGCCGCGTCTTGCGCCTCATCCGGGATGTTCTCGGGGTGCTCCATGCTGTCCAGGATACGCCGTGTCTGGAAGTCCCGGGCCATCTACAGCGTCTCCCGTAGGTCACGCGCCGTCGCGATGCGCTCGAGCTTCTCCAGCGAACGCACTTCGATCTGCCGGATCCGCTGGCCCGAGAAGTTCAGCTGGCGCCCGACCTCGGTCGTAGAGCAGGGTTCTGTGCCGTTGAGGCCATAGCGCAGCTCGAGAACCCTTCGCTCGCGCTCATCGAGCATCCCCAGCAGCCACCGCACGATGTCGCCGTCGGCGCCGGCAGCGACGCACTCGAACGGCGACGGCGTGTCGTCGGGCAGCAGATCCCCCAGCACCGAGGCACCGTCGTCGCCGATGGGCTGCTCGAGCGAGACGGGCGTCTGCGCCCACGCCCGCAGCGCCACGACCTTCTCGGGGTCGATTCCGGTCAACTCGGCGATCTCCCGTGCTGTCGGCTCGCCCTCACGCTCGTCGCGCAGTCGCCGCTCCGCTTGGGCGACGGTGTTGAGCTGCGAGACGACGTTGGCCGGCACGCGGATCGTGCGCGCCTTGTCGTTGATCGCGCGGCCCACCGCCTGACGGATCCACCACGTCGCGTACGTCGAGAAGCGAAAGCCCTTCTCGGCGTCGAACTTCTCGGCTGCACGCATCAGACCCAGCGCGCCCTCTTGGATGAGGTCGGCTAGCGGCAGGCCCTGCCCGCGGTAGCGCTTGGCTATCGAAACCACGAGCCGCAGATTCGCCGCCACCATGCGCTGCTTCGCGCAGACGTCTCCGCGCGCAACGCGGCGGGCGAGGTCTATCTCCTCCTCGGGCCGCAACAGCGCGATCGCGCGGATGTCGCGTAGCAGAAGATCCACGGTGTCCATCTCGAGCCGACGTTAGCACGACCGTGCGTGCTAAACGAGACCCTGCGGCTAGTCTTGGCCGGTGGACTCTGAGATCTCGATTCCGCAGGGGCGGCTGCGACGCGGCAGAGGGCCGCTGCGCGTCGCGATCCTCGAGCGTGCCGCTGACCTGGCGTCGGTCGAAGGCCTTGACCAGCTCTCGATCGGCCGGTTGGCGCACGCCATGCAAATGAGCAAGAGCGGCCTGTACTCGTACTTCACGTCAAAGCAGGACCTTCAGCTCGCAACGATCGACTGCGCCTGGGGCATCTTCGACGAGCGCGTGCTCGAGCCCGGCGACGACCCGCTGAACGCCCTGCTCGAGCGCTGGATCTCCTACTACGAACAAGAGGGCTTCAGCGGCGGCTGCCCCTTCGCGACCGCCGGCACCGAATTCGCCAACCGCGAAGGACCCGTCCGCAACGCCCTCGCCGCCGCCCTCGAGCGCCAGCTCACAGCGCTCGAACACGCCGTCGCGCGCGCCCACGCCATGCGGCTGCTGACCGATACCGACCCCCGTCAACTCGCCTTCGAACTGCACGCGGTCCTCACCGCCTCCAACCAGCGGTACCGACTCAGCCGCGACCGCGCGACGTTCGCGCAGGCGCGAGCCGCGATCGCCCGGCTGCTCGCGCAAGATCCGCCGCGACCGCAGCCCGCGGGGTTCGTCGAGCGGCAGCGATCCGCGATGGCGCGGGGCAACCTGTTCGGGCTTGACCACGTTGCCCTGGCGGTCGCAGATGTCGGCGCGATGCAGGCGTTTCTCTGCGATCACGTCGGGATGCGCACGCTCCACGCCAGCGTCGACAGCGTGATCGTGGGCGCTGATGCCGGCGCCACCAGCCTGAGCCTGATCCCGGCCGAGGGCCCGCGAGAACCGGCCGCGCTCGCTCGCCTGGTGCTGCGCGTCGCCGACCTGCAGCGTGCCGTCGCCTCGCTTCCCGCCGGCAGCGAGTGGCAAGAGGATGGGCCGGAGCTCGTGACGTTCGAGGGTCCGGAGGGGCTCCGACTGGGGTTCACGGTCGCGCGCGGCGGCGGGATCGACTACGACGTCGACCACATGGTCCTGTACGCGGCCGATCCGCAGGAAACGAGGACGACGCTGAGCGATGTGGGATGCGTGCCGCAAGGCGACACGGTGCGCGTCGCCGACAAGCGCATCCGGCTTGAGGAACTGCCCGCGTGGAGCCAACGCCCACTGCTCGATCACATCGCCCTCCGCGTGGCATCGACCGGCGCCATCGCCGCCCGGCTGGGCGACCGTGTCCTCGAGACCCGCCACCCGCCCGACGACGATGCCGTAAGCATCATCCTTCCAGGGCCGGAGCGCATCAGGCTCGAATTCATCGCGCGCAGCCGGGTTTGATCCGGGCACACGAGCGGGCAGCAGCATCATGCGGGCCGCAATGCTCGCCCATCGCCATCCCCTCCCCGAGAAAGGGCCGTTGACATGCGTCCAAAGAACAATGCAGGCACGCTGCCGTTGTCGACTGCGATCGTCGTCGTGATCCTGCTGCTCCTGATCGCCCTGCCGCTGGTGATCGCGCTGTAACGGCGGCGCGACGGCAGGCTGCCGCACCCTCCTTGCGCCGGCCGGGCCCCCGGCCGGCGGGAGGGGGCTGACTGACCTACTCCTTCGTGATGCCCATGCGCTTGAGCGCGGCGGCGGCGTGCGGAGACAGTTTCCCGGTCACGGGCACCCTGCGTCCGCCCACCGACGGCCAGGCGATGGGCGCGTCCGTACCGAGCGCCGCGTACTCTTGCGCCGGCGCCTTCGCTTGCGTCGGCGCTTGCGCCGGCGGCTTCGCTTGCGTCTGCGGGTTCGGACGGGCGGCCGGTTGGGCCGGCGCCTCCTTCCGAGTGGCGCGCTTGCGAGACTTCTTGAGCATGTGTACCTCCGTCATCGAGGCGGATCGATCGCTACGCGAGTGTACCCTGCCTGCCGCGGCGCACGCCTCGGGATCGACGAGGCGGCTGGCGCGCCGCCGATGATCGTGACCGCAGCTCGTCTGCGATCTGCAAGCGTGTTCCTGCTCGCCCCGACGGCGACTCGTACGCGTCCGACGTCGCCGTCACCGCTGGTACCGTCGCGGCATGATCCGCGTGGGGACCTGCTCGTGGGCCGACGAGAGCTTCGTCAAGGCGTACTACCCGCCGGGCGTCGACCGCCTGCGCTACTACGCCCAGCGCTTCGACGTCGTGGAGGCAAACGCCACGTACTACCGGATGCCCGAGGAGGCGCTTGTCGCGCAGTGGGCCGGCAAGCTCCCGGACGGCTTCGTGATGCACGTCAAGGCTTTCGGGCTGATGACGCGCCATCCGGTGAAGGTCGCTGCGCTGCCAGAGGACCTGCGCGGGGAGGTACCGGTCGATGACCGCGGGCGCGTCGATCGTCCGCCGGCTGAGCTGCGTGAAGAGGTCTTTCGCCGCTTCATGACGGCTCTCGAGCCGCTGTGCGAGGCAGGCAAGCTCGGGGGCATCCTGATGCAGATGGCGCCCTACGTGGTCCCGAAGCAAAGCTCCTACGACTATTTGGCCTGGGCCCGCGAGCAGCTCGGCAGCCACACGATGCTCGTCGAGTTTCGCCACAAGGCGTGGTTCGAGCAGGCCGAGCAGACCCTCGACTTCCTCGAAGGGCACGGCATGACGTACGTCACCGTCGACACGCCGGTGTTCCCCGTCGTCGTGGCGCGGACGGGACCCGACGCCTATGTCCGCTTTCACGGCCGCAACAGAGACACCTGGTACAAGCGCACCGGCTCGACCGCCGAGCGCTTCGACTATCTCTACTCCGAGACCGAGCTGGCCGACTGGGCGTGCACGCTGCGAGAGCTCGCCGCCGAGGGCGCAGAGAACGTCTACGCGATGTTCAACAACAACGGCCGGTCAGCCGCGGCTGACGCGCCGAAGCACCTCGTCGGCGAGCCCGTGGGCGAACACGTGGCGCAGGCGCCGACGAACGCCGCGACCCTGAAGGCGCTGCTCGAGCAGGGGTGACCGCTAGTGCAGCGGCTTGCCGCCGGTCGCGCCGATCACCTCGCCGCTGATGTACTGCGAGTCCTCGGTCGCGAGGAACACGTACAGCGGCGCGAGCTCGCCGGGCTGACCGGGCCGGCCCAACGGCGTGTCCGCACCGAACTGCGCGTTCTTCTCCGCCGGAAAGCTCATCGCCACGAGCGGCGTCCAGATCGGCCCTGGCGCCACGCCGTTGACGCGGATCCCGCGCTCGGCGAGCTCCTGCGCGAGGGCCTTCGTGAACGTGCTGATCGCGCCCTTCGTCGTGGCGTAGTGCAGCAGCGACGGCGTCGGCTGCGCGGCCTGGATCGACGTCGTGTTGATGATCGTCGAGCCCGGCTCCATCACCGGCACGGCGGCCTGGCAGAGATGGAACATCGCGATGATGTTCGTGCGAAAGACGAACTCGATCTCCTCGGGCGGGATCTCGAGGAACGAGTCGTAGCCCATCTGGTAGGCGGCGTTGTTGACGAGCACGTCGAGGCGGCCGAGCTCGCCGACGGCCTGGTCGACCAAGGACCGCGCGTGGTCGCGGTCGCCGATGTCGCCGGGCACCGTCAGGCAGCGCCGGCCCGCCTCCTCGACGAGCTGCTTTGTCTCAGCGGCGTCGTCGTCCTCCTTCCAGTACGAGCACAGCAGGTCGGCGCCCTCGCGCGCGAACGCGAGTGCGACCGCGCGGCCGATCCCGGAGTCGCCGCCCGTGATGAGCGCGACCTTGTCGCGCAGGCGATTGTGCCCCACGTACGTGTGCTCGCCGTGGTCGGCCAGGGGCTGCATGTCGGCCTCGCGGCCCGGCGGCGCCTGCTCCTGCTCGGGAAACGGCGGCGTCGGCTCGGCGTGCGTCGGGTCTGATGTGCGTGAAGTCATGCGCCGCGGGATACCCGCGCGGCGCCGATCCTTTACCCGCCGCGAAGCGAGCGCTCCAAGTCGCGCTCCAGCACGAAGAAGAGCTGCTCGGCGCCCCACACGTGGCGCACGCCCTCCATCCGGAAGCCGAGCTTCTCGAGCACGTGACGCGAGCCGTGATTCGCCTCGCGCGTGATCGCCACGAGGCGGTCCATGCCCAGTGGCCCGAACGCCTCGGCGATGACCGCGCGCGCAGCCTCCGTCGCGTAGCCGCGGCCCCACCACCGCGCGCCGAACGCGTAGCCGAGCGCCACGTCGGGACCATCGGGCGACAGCGGGAAGAGGCCCGCCTCGCCGACGAGCAGGCCGCTCTCGCGCTCGATCACCGGCCAGAACGAGAACCCGCTGACGTCCTGCTGGGTCATCGAGCGTTCGAGCGCGAAGCGCGTGCCCGAGAGGTCCCGCGGGCCACCGAGCAGCCGCATCGCGTCGACGTCGCTGTAGAGCACCGCATGCAACTGCTCGAGGTCGTCGTCGACGTAGGGGCGCAGGACGAGTCGCTCGGTGAAGATCGGCAGCGCCATCGGGGCCGATGGTGACGGGTCGGGCCGGAATCCTGCGCTACGGTGCCCGCCCACCGTGAGCGCGACCACGCAACCCGCGTCCGATGTCGCGCCCGCGAAGGCGGGTCTCACGGATCCCGCGAACGGCCGGCTGTGGCGGATCGGGCTCGTCGTCCTGCTGGTCGGCACGGCGGCCGGGATGTTCTGGCTCACGCGTGGGCTGACGTTCAACCTCGACGAGTGGACGGTCGTCACGCAACGCCGCGGCCCCGGCGCGCCGTCGCTGCTCGAGCCCCACAACGAGCATCTTTCGCTGCTGCTGCTGGCGATCTTCCTGGCGCTGCTGGAGGTCGGCGGACTCGAGGCCTTCGCGCTCATGATGGTGCCGCTCGTCGCGCTGCAGGTCACCCTCGGCTGGCTGCTGTTCGTCATCGCACGGCGCCGTGTGGGCGCCGGCGTCGCGCTCGGGGTGGCGGCGTTCGCGCTGCTGGCGGGCTTCGCCTACGAGAACTTCCTCATCCCCGGTCAGATGGGACAGATGCTCTCGATCGTGGCGGGCGTCGGAGCCTTCGCGCTGCTCGACCGGCCGCGCACGCAGCGCACCGACTGGGGGCTGGCGCTGCTCATGGTCGTCGCGCTCAGCTCGTCGGGCATGGGGATCCCGGTCCTGCTGGGCATTGCGGTTGAGCTCGCGCTGACCGAGCAGGGGCGCGCCCGGCTGTGGATCGTTGCGGGGCCGTTCGCCCTCTACCTCGTCTGGTATCTGGCCTACGGCACCAACCGCGCTGCGCTCGAGGAGCTGTCGCTCAGCGCGCTCTGGGCCTGGACGGCGGCCAACCATGCGGCCGGCGCGATCATCGGCGAGCGCCAGATCGAGCCCGGCCGGCAGATGCTGATCGTCATCCTCGCGATCGTCGCCTACCGCTGCTTCCGGCTCGATCGCGCGGGGCGCGTCAGGCTGGCCGCGCTGGCGGCCACGCTGCTGACGTTCTACGCGCTGACGGCCATCTCGCGCCACGACATCGCGCCGCCGTCGTCCTCGCGCTACCTGACCGTCGGCGTCGTCTTCTTGCTGCTCATGCTCGTCGAGGCGGCGCGCGGCTGGAAGATCCGCCGCTGGGTCCCGTTCGTCGTGCTGGGCCTCGCCTGGGTCTCGTTCGCCAAGGCCGACGGCGGCGCCGACGCGCTGCGCGACGCGCGCGCGCTCTTCCTGCAGCGCTCCGAGCACGTCCGCGCGTCGCTCGGCGCGGTGCAGCTGCTCGGGCGCCAGCGCGTCCCCCCGACGTTCGAGGTCGCGCCGCTGGCGGCGCCGTTCCTCGAGGCCGGTCCGTGGTTTCGGACCGTTGACGAGTTGCGCGGCAACCCGGCCTACAGCGTCGCCGAGATCATGCGCGCGCCGCCCGACGTGCGCGCCTTCGCGGACGACACGCTCATCCGCGCGGGTGGCCTGGAGTTGCGTCCCGGTGGCGCGGTGTCAGCAACGCAGCACCGTTGCGTCGAGCCCGCGGACGCGACGGTGCCGCCGGCCGGAGTGCGCGTCGAGGCCGGCGAGGAGAAGCCGATGACGGTGCGCGCCCGGCGCTTCGGGACCGACTGGGTGATGGTCGGCGTGCTGCCGATCCCGGCTGGGCGCGCGATCGAGCTGCACCCGCTGCCCGACGCCGCGCCGGTTGCGTACGCCGTCCGGGCGCAGGGGGTGGCGCGCATCTGCCGCCTCAGCTCGCGAGGAGCCGAGGACGGCAGAGCACCGTAGATCAGCCGCTCACTTCCGTCAGCGTGATGCTGTCGACCGATGTCGCGATGATCGATGTCTCCGAGGCACGCCACGGGGCGTTGGCCGCACACTCGAGGAAGAACTCGGTCGGCGCGCCGACGGTGCGCGTCAGCTGCATGGAGAACGTCGTCGGCGTCTGGCGGTCGTTGACGACGATCGTGCCCGTCGACGAGTGCGTCGGGCCGCCGGCGTTCAGCGTGCAGGCGCCGCCGAGCGAGCCGTTGGCTCCGAGCAGCGCCTCGATCGGATTCGTCGGGCCGGCGAAGGCGGTCATGACCATGTTGGCCTGCACCGAGTAAGCACCCGCGGGCACCGTCAGCGTCGCGACCCGCGTGATCGTGTTGGCGCGCACGCCCTCGGGCCCGGCCTTGCGGATCACCTCGTGGGCGACACGGCCGGTCGGCGCCGATCCACCCTTCCTCTTGAGGAGATTCTGCGTCCCCTTCGAGAGCTTCTTCGAGAGGATCGTGCCGTCCTTGATGTCGGAATGCGTGATCGTGCCGTTGCGGATCTGCTTGCCCGTGATCATGGTTGCCGCGACCGCGCTGCCGGTGCAGGCGATGACCACTGCAACGATCGAGATGACGAGCGCCGGGCTGGGCGGTCGAAGCTTCATAGCGGTTCTCCCCTGATTGTGTCCGGCTGTTGTAGCACCGGCTGGCACGCAAAGGTGCCGGTGGCCGGACCATAGTCGCTCGCCACGACGATCTGAAGGCCATGCGCGGGGGCCCGCGCGTGGCCGGTAGCATCCGAGCTGTTGACTGACCAGTCAATCCGACACCCGTCCAGAGAGACCGCATGCGCGTCGCCGCCGTCCAGCTGACCTCCACCGCCGACTTCGACGCGAATCTCGAGCAGGCCGATCGCCTCACCCGCGCGGCCGCCGCCGACGGCGCTCGGCTCGTCCTCCTGCCCGAGAAGTGGAGTTCCCTGGGCCGCGGAGAGACGCTGGTCGCCGGCGCGCAGCCGCTCGACGGCGCGGCCATCGCGTGGGCGCGCGCGGCCGCGCGCGAACTGGGGATCGACCTCGTCGCGGGCTCGATCTCGGAGCGCATCCCCGACGCGGAGCGCCTGCGCAACACGTCCGTCCACGTCGGGCCCGACGGCGAGCTGCACGCCTCGTATCGCAAGGTGCACATGTTCGACGTCATCGTCGAGGGCACGATCTACCACGAGTCAGAGCACGAGGAGGCGGGCGAGGAGCTCGTCGTCAGCGCGACCGCCGACGGCGTCGAGATCGGCCTGAGCATCTGTTACGACATCCGCTTCCCCGAGATCTATCGGATCATGGCGATCCGCGGCGCGCGCGTCTTCACGGTGCCCGCCGCGTTCACCGTGCCGACCACGCGTGACCACTGGGAGGTCCTGCTGCGCGCTCGCGCGATCGAGGACCAGGCGTTCGTGGTCGCCGCCAACCAGATCGGCGAGCACGCGCCCGGGCTGCGCTCCGGCGGGCGCTCGATGATCGTCGACCCGTGGGGCATCGTGCTCGCGCACGCGCCCGACCGCGCGTGCCACATCGTCGCCGACCTCGACCTCGAGGCGCAGGCGCGCATCCGCCGCGAGCTGCCCGCGCTCGCCAACCGGCGCCCGGGCGCCTACAGCTGGCCGACGGAGGTCCGCTCGCGATGACGCCCTCGCGCGACGTCGAGCCGGCGAAGCCCGTCCAGCTCGACAAGCGGCGGATGATCCTCGACGCTGCCGTGGTCGCGTTCGCCACGCGCGGCTTCCATGCCTGCCGGGTGTCGGACATCGCCGACGAGGCGAACGTCGCCTACGGCCTCGTCTACCACTACTTTCGCTCGAAGGACGAGGTCCTCGACACGCTCTTCCTCGAGCGCTGGAACGTCCTGCTGGAGGTGATCGCCGAGATCGACGCGCAGCCGCTGCCGGCGCGCGAGAAGCTGCACGCGATCGCCTCGTTCATCATCGAGTCCTACCGCCACGATCCCGATCTCATGAAGGTCATCATCGTCGAGGTCACGCGGGCGGCGAACTCGTTCGGCCGCACGCACCTGGCGAAGATCCGCGAGGCCTATGCGCTGATCGCCGACATCGTCGGCAAGGCGCAGGCCGACGGCACCTTCCGCAGTGCGGTCACGCCGACCTTCGCGGCGCTCGCCTTCTACGGCGCGATCGAGCAGGTGCTGACCGGCTGGATCTTCGACACCCTGCCCCAGGGCGAGCCGGAGTTCGACCAGGCCAAGGCGTTCATCGTCGAGACGATCTGCGGTGGGCTGGACGCAGCCGCGGCGCGGTGACCGAGCTTCCGCCCGACCCGTCTGACAGGATGCACGCGTGCCCACGAACGAAATGGCCAAGCGGCTCATCTGGTCCGGCCTGCTGGCCGGACTCGGCGCGGTCGCGTCGATCGTCACCGCTCGCTCCGCTGCGATGATTTGGCGGCGCATCTATGGGGAAGACCCGCCCGAATGAAGTTCGGCAAGCGAGGCGACAGCGACGACGCCGGGACACCCGGCGAGACCGCCGGCGAGTCCTCCGAGCCCCCGCCGGTGCCCGCGCCCGCGCCCGTACCGCCGCAGCCGCTTCCGCCGGTCCCCGAGAGCCCGCCGCCGGTCGCGGAGCACGAGGTTCCCGTCGCCGAGCAGGAGGTTCCCGGCTCGCCGGCCGGCGAGGAGCTGCCCGTCGTCCAGGCGGAGCCGGTCGTCGAGGGCGAGGCCTACGAGGTCTTCGCCGACGAGTCCTCCGACACGCTGACCGTCCATCAGCACGAGCCTGCGCAGCAGGCCTCGGCGATGCCCGATCCCGTCGCCGAGCAGCCCGTCTCGGTCGTCAGCTCCGGTCCTGGGCCGGCGCCGGTCGCGACGCTGGGCGACAGCGGCGAGGCCTTTGCCTCCGGACATGCCGCCGCACCCGGCCCCTCCTGGCAGGAGCCCGTGATGGAACTCGCAGATGAGCGTCCCGAGCTCGTCGTCGCCGCAGCATTCGCCGGTGGCCTGCTGGCCGCCATGATCCTTCGGCGCCTTGGCAGCTGAGAGCCCCACCCACGACCTGTCCCAGACGGTCCAGGAGATCAGCGAGCGCGCCTCGCTGCTCGTTCGCGAGGAGATCGAGCTCGCCAAGGCGGAGGTCACCGAGAAGATCACCAAGCTCCTGCGCGGGATCGTCATCGGCGTGGCGGCGGGATTCTTCGTGTCCATCGGCGCGCTGTTTCTCCTGCACGGCATGGCCTGGCTGGCGTGGTACGTGCTGCCCACGGGAGACAACCTGTCGTTCTTCTGGGGCTTCTTCGTCATCGCCGGCCTGCTGTTCCTGCTGGGCGGCGTCGCCGGCTACCTCGCGGCGAAGTTCTTCAAGCAGAGCACGCCGCCGGTGCCCTCGATGGCAATCGACGAGGCCGGCAAGATCAAGCGGACCTTCATGCGCAAGAAGAAGAACCACTAGTGCCCACGCGTACGCCCGAGCAGATCCGCGCCTCGATCGAGGACAACCGTCGTGAGCTCGGGACCTCGATGGAGCGCTTGCACGCCGAGATCGCGGTACTGACCGACTGGCGCGGGCAGATCCGCAAGCATCAGAAGAACGCGGTGATCGGCGCGGCCGTCGCCGGCTTCGTCATCGGCGGCGGGATCGCCGCCTTCGGCGGGCTCTTTCGCCGCAGGCGCTAGCCCCCGCGCCGTCCGGGGGGCACCTTAGATTCACTGGCGTGTCCGTGTGGGACGCCCTGACCACGCGCCAGATCGCGCGCATCCTCTTCACCATCGCGGCGCTCTCGGCGTTGCTGTATCTGCTCGTGCAGCTGCGCGGCACGCTGCTGCTGCTGGGCGTCTCGGTCTTCCTGGCGGTCGCGCTCGGCCCAGCCGTCGACTTCATCTCCCGCGGGCGCCTGCCGCGCGCCGCCGCGATCCTCGTCGTCTACGTGCTCATCGTGTGCGTGTTCGGAGGCGTGCTGTCGCTCATCGTCCCGCCGGTCGTCAACGGTGCGACCGACCTGTCGCAGGACATCCCCGGCTACGTGTCGGATCTGCGCGACAGCGAAACGATCCGCAGCTTCGACAACAAGTACGACATCACGTCGCAGCTGCAGGAGGAGGCCCAGAAGCTGCCCGACAAGCTGGGCGACGCGGCAGGGGCGCTGCAGGGGATCGCCGCGGGCGTCGTCAACACCGCCTTCCAGCTGCTGACGATCCTCACGATGACGTTCTTTCTGCTGCTCGACGGCAGGCGGATCGCGAACTTCTTCATCACCCGCTTCGGGCGCCAGCGCGAGGATCGGTTGCGCGACATCGGCGAGCGGATCTACAAGTCGACCTCGGGCTACGTCGCCGGCGCCCTGACGATCACGTCGATCAACGGCATCCTCACGTTCATCGTCCTCACGATCCTCGGCGTCCCGTTCGCGGTCCCGCTCGCCGTGCTCATGTCCTTCTTCGGCCTGATCCCGCTCGTCGGCGCGACGATCGGCGGCGTGATCATCCTGATCGTCACGCTGTTCAACGACTTTCCGAGCGCGACGCTCATCTACGGAGTCTTCCTCGTCGTCTACCAGCAGGTCGAGAACAACGTCCTGCAGCCGTTCATCTTCAAGCGCACCGTCAACGTGCCGCCGCTGGCGGTCATCGTCGCGATCCTCGCGGGCGCATCCGTCCTCGGCATCGTCGGCGCGCTCATCGCGATCCCGATCGCGGCGGCGCTGCAGATCGTGCTCAAGGAGTACTACGGCGACCGGACCACGATCTCAGGCACGGTCATCCTGCCAGACGAGGTGCCGCCGCCGGACGGACCGCCCTCCGACCCGCCTGCGCCGCCATCACCACCACCGCCGCCGCCGCCGGCGAAGCCGAGGCCGAAGCCCAAGCCGGCCTGAGACGGCCGTCACCCACGGCAATCGTCGAAGCACCATTCGCACGCTGCTATGGTCGTCTGCAAGGCGGTGAGAGGCATGCAGTGGCTCCCCCGTTCGGGCAGACAGCGGATAGTCGCGAGCCTCGGTGCGGGCGCGGGCGATCCTTGGCAACTGTTGTCGAGGAGGGATCGCGATGCTCGCAGGATCATCACCGTGCAGCCATGACGTGCCGCCGACCCCAGGCGTGGGGGCATGAGCTCGACGGCGCCCGCTGCGGTCGCGGACGAGCTGTGGGCGCGCCCGCGCGCCGGCACGACGCCGATCCGCCGGGCGCAGGAGGAACAGGCGCTGTTCGCGCGGGTGGCCGCGGACGGCGACGCCCGAGCGCGCGCCGCGCTCGTCGAGCGCTACATGCCGCTGGCACGGTCGCTCGCGCGGCGCTACGGACGCCCTGGCGATCCGCTCGACGACCTCCTGCAGGTTGCGTCGGTCGGCTTGATCAAGGCGATCGACCGCTTCGACACGCGCCGGGACATCGCGTTCTCGTCCTACGCCGTCCCCACGATCCTGGGTGAGATCAAGCGCTACTTTCGCGACTGCACCTGGGCCGTGCGGATGCCGCGCGACCTGCAAGAGCTGGCGCTGCGCGTCGATCGCGCGATCAGCGGTCTGGCGGAGGGCATGCACCGCCAGCCGTCGGTGAGCGAGATCGCGTGCGCGGTGAGCGCCGACGAGGAGGCGGTGCTCGAGGCGCTGCAGGCCGGCGACGCCTATCGCGCCATTTCGTTCGACGCGCCGCGCGGGCACAGCGACGACGGCGTGGCCGTCATCGCCGATTGCGTCGGCGTCGGCGAGCACGGCTTCGATCTCGCCGAGGATCGGGCCACGCTCGAGAGGCTGATGCGGATCGTGACCGATCGCGAACGCGAGATCCTGTACATGCGCTTCGTCGAGGACATGACGCAGGCCGAGATCGGCGATGTGGTCGGCGTCAGCCAGATGCAGGTCTCACGCGTGATCCGGCGCGCATTGGAGCGCCTGCGGAGGGTTGCCGAGGGCTCGGCCTAACCGCATGATCGTTCGCCCGCGTTTGCGGGTACGGGCCGCGAATGCACGTAGGCGAGCAGCAGTGCCACCACGACGAGGAGGAACGCGCGGGCGAGAGCGTGCTCAGCGCGATCTCCAGCGAGATGGTGCGCCTCTACAAGGAGCAGTTCGGGCGCGGGCCGACGAAGACCCGGACGCTCTGGGCCGGCCCCGACATGCTCGTCGTGACGCTCGAGCAGACCTTCACACCGGCCGAGCGCAGCCTGCAACGGATGGGCGAGCATCAGCGTTTGCGTGACCTGCGCCTGCTGTTCCAGTACGCCTCTGTGACGGCGTTCTGCGAGCCTGTCGAACGCCTCATCGGGCGCAAGGTGCGGGCCTTCGTCAGCGGCATCGACACCCAGGCCGACCTGGCCACCGAGATCTACGTCCTGCATCCGCGCGGCTACGAAGGCCCCTCGCGGGGCGAGAACGGCGACGAGGGCAGCTGACCGGGGGCGGCGGCCGACCGCAGGCGACCGCGCGCTTTCAGCGCAGCGCGTCCGCCGGCAGGCCGCCGACGCCGATCATCCCCGGCCCCGCGTGGGCACCGATCACGGGCCCGACCTCACCGACGAACCGCGGCTCGCAGCCGAAGATCTCGATCCCGCGCGCGACGAGTCGCTGCGCATCCTCGGGCGCCTGGATGTGCTGCACGCACCAGGCGTCTGCGCCGTCTGCGTGCAGCGTGCGCATGTAGTCGACCATCCGCTCGAACGCGCGGCCCGCGGTGCGCACGCGCTCGACGGGCTCGATCTGTGACTCCAGCGACAGGATCGGCTTGATCTTCAGCGCCCCGCCGATCCAGGCCTGCGCTCCGCCCACCCGGCCGCCGCGGCGCAGGTACTCCAGCGTGTCGAGCACGAACCAGATCCGCAGGCGCTCGCGCGCGGCGGCGGCATGCGCGGCGACCTCCTGCAGCGGCGAGCCCGAGCGCGCCCAGGCGGCGGCGGCCAGCAGCTGGAGCCCCAGGCC